>NZ_JAELTV010000249.1 GCF_016429005.1 Pedobacter sp. ASV19 | reverse complement strand
CCCCCCCCCCCCCCCCCCCCCCCCCCCCCCCCCCCCCCCCCCCCCCCCCCCCCCCTCTTAGATGTGTATAAGAGACAGGGGTATAGCTAAAAGAATTAAATCTTTGAAATGGTTTTAAAATAGAAAAACCTGCTTGGATGGCAGGTTTTCTATTTATAAGTTTATTTAGTGCTTTGGTGTCCCATCTTCATTCTTGTCTACAACAGGTCTTTTCAGGCCGTTGGCGAGTTCCCATGCAGTATAGTATACCAATTGTGCCCTTCTGGCGAGTAAAGGAAAATTAATCTTGCTCACTTCGTCTCCGGGTTGATGATAGTCTGCATGTACTCCGTTAAAATAGAAGATCACAGGAATATTATGTTTTGCAAAATTATAATGGTCTGAACGGTAATAGAACTGGTTGGGATCTGTCCTGTTGTTATATTTCATATCCAGATTCATTTTGATATAATCTGCATTTGCCTTTTTACCAATTCGGTCCAGGTCGGAACTTAACATATCAGAACCAATTATATAGATATAATCGGGTTGTTTTTCGTGTTCAGGATCTACCCGGCCAATCATGTCAATGTTCAGATTGGTAATTGTTTTTTCCAATGGGAAAACCGGATGTTCTGAATACCATTCTGAACCCAGCAAGCCTTTTTCTTCCCCAACTACCGTCATAAAAAGAATACTTCTTTTTGGACCTTTTCCTGCTTTCTTTGCTTTAGAAAATGCCTCTGCAATCATAAGAACTCCGGTTGTCCCTGAACCATCATCGTCCGCTCCGTTGTTTACTTTATCCGGACCTGAAGAAGTCAGGCCGATATGATCGTAATGTCCTGTAACAACCAGGATTTCTTTTTTAAGTTTTGGATCCGAACCTTCCAGAAAACCTAGGACATTTTCTGCTCTTACTTTAACTTCCTTTTTCACGGCTGTAGCACATAAGGAAACCTCCACTTCTTTAGAAGCGGGTTTTTTGGTTTCGGCAATTTGCTTCTGCAGAGATTCGACAGTTACTCCACCTGATTTTAATAAGTCATTGGCCAGGCCTGGAGAAATGGAAATGACTGGAAGTGTCTTCTGGCCCTTTATTTTTGCTTCCAGTTCAGGTGTTTTTAACATGGGCTGTCCTTCGCCGTTGTTATAACTTCCCTGTATTTGTTCACGGTTTTTTTCCCATGAAGCATCGATCAGCAAAACGGCACTTGCCTGAAGGTCCAGAAGGTTTTTTAATCTGGCTTGCTTGGCCACCATGGCTTTGCGCATAGCGGCTCGGTCTGCTGGTTTTTCTTCATTTTTGAAAGGGTCTCCGTCGGCAAAAATCATCACAACTTTGCCCTTGAGATTTAAACCTTCCAGGTCATTATATCCCTCTCTGTTTAAGCCATATCCGGCAAAGATAACGGAGTTTTTATTGAATGTAAACCCATTCAGGCTAACATTATTTGGATAGATGATGAAATCTTTAAGTACTTGTCTGGGCTCACCGTTAACAGTTACGATACTTTGGGTGAGGTTATAGGTAACCATGTCAATGGGCTGAAAATAATCGCCATTTACCGGCCCCTTTAGTCCTAGTGATTTAAAAAGATTTCTGATATAGTCTGCAGCCATCCATGCTCCCTTTTTACCAGTTTCTCTTCCTTCATATTCATCAGATGCCAGAACAGACAGGTGCTTGTAAGCGTTATCTTTAGATATGCTTTGACTAAATCTAACCGCAGTTTTGTTTTGTGCATAGGTACTTATACTAAGGAAAAGTACAAAGCTGGTGTAGAGGAAGTGTTTCTTCATGAGCGGGTGCATTTACAGGACTTGGTTTTAACAGGATATTTTATCTACTCGGTTGGCATGTCTGCCGCCTTCAAATGCTGTGTCTAAAAAAGTAGTTACCATTTCTTTCGCCAGATCTTCGGAAACAAACCTCGCCGGAATACAAATGATGTTTGCGTTATTATGCTGTCTGGCCAATGAAGCAATTTCATTTTCCCAGCATATTGCTGCACGAATGTGCTGATGTTTATTGGCTGTAATAGCTACACCGTTTGCGCTACCGCAAACGAGTACGCCAAAATTAAATTCACCGCTTTCTACTGCATTTGCAACCGGGTGTGCGAAATCAGGGTAGTCAACAGATGCTGGAGAGTGGGTGCCAAAGTCTTTTACTTCGTAATCAGCCAGGTAGGCCTTTATAATTTCTTTGTACTCATACCCGGCATGATCAGCTCCGATTGCAATTTTAAGTTTAACAGACATATTTAGTTTTAAATGGTTTTAATTTGGACGTTTTGAAGTTCCGTATAATTCTTTATTTCTTTTTCTTTCAATGTGAGCGGAGATAAAGATACTCAGTTCGTATAAGATAAATAAAGGAAACGCAACCACCAGCATCGTAATAATATCGGGAGTAGGGGTAACCACTGCCGCAATAATTAAGATAATCACTGTAGCATACCTTCTGCTGGCACGCATAAACTTAGGTGTCATGATACCAAATTTTGAGAGGATATAGATCACTACAGGTAATTCAAATATGATTCCTGTTCCAATAGTTAGCGTGGCAACAGACGATAAATAGGAATCGATCGTAAATGTGTTTTCTATCTCTGAACTCACTGAAAAATTGGTGAGAAAGTTAATGGATAGCGGACAAATGATAAAGTATCCAAACAGGATACCAATGAGGAACAAGCTGGAAGCAAAAAAAACAAATCCACTTGTTGATCTTCTTTCATTTTCATGCAGGGCTGGTTTGACGAACAACCAGAGTTCAAACAGAAGATAAGGAATTCCAAAGATGATACCGGTCATTACGCAGGAGTTGATCTGCAAGGTAAACTGTCCTGCCATTTCGGTATTGATAATTTTCCCCTTGATGGTTTTAATGCAGAAGTCGGAACCCAAAGAAGGGAAATAATCCACCATTCTGCACATCATTCTATAAGTCCAGAAATCGGGTTTTTTAGGTCCCATAATTACGGTATTGAAAATGAAATCATAGAACCAGAAAGCTAGCCCTGTAAAGATCACAATCACCAGCAAAGCCCTTAATAAGTGTTTTCTCAATACATCAATGTGGTCAAAGAAAGACATTTCTGATTCCAGATTTTTACCCTTATTTTTTATGGAATCAATTAGATCCTGTGTTTTATTATCGCTCATGTAAATTACTAGTTAAACAAAAATACCATTCTGTTTTATATAGAATGGTATTTACGTTTTAAATATTACAAATAGATTTTTTCTTACTCAGAAAAAACAAAAGTTTCCATAAACTTGGTCGTGAAGTTACCCGCTCTGAAGTTTGGATCTTTCATTAATTTCAAATGAAAAGGAATCGTTGTTTTAATACCTTCGATCACGAATTCGCTTAAGGCTCTTTCCATCGTACTGATGGCTTCTTCCCTGGTTTGTGCAACACAGATAAGCTTCGCGATCATTGAATCGTAGTTGGAAGGGATTTGATAACCTGCATATACATGCGTATCTACCCGCACACCATGACCACCTGGTGAGTGGAAATTAGTGATTTTTCCAGGACAAGGTCTGAAATTATTAAATGGGTCTTCTGCATTAATACGGCATTCAATAGCATGCATATCCGGCAGGTAATTTCTTCCTGAAATTGGTACACCTGAAGCCACTTTAATTTGTTCTTTGATCAAATCATAGTTAATGACCTCTTCGGTTACAGGATGTTCTACCTGGATCCGGGTATTCATCTCCATGAAATAGAAGTTGCGGTGTTTATCTACCAGAAATTCAATGGTTCCTGCACCTTCGTATTGAACAGCAATAGCCCCTTTGATGGCCGCTTCTCCCATTTTTTCCCTCAATTCCGGGGTCATGAAAGGAGATGGTGATTCTTCTACCAATTTTTGATGCCTGCGCTGAATAGAACAGTCCCGTTCAGATAAGTGACAGGCTTTACCGTATTGGTCTCCGATGATCTGGATCTCAATATGGCGTGGATCTTCAATGTATTTCTCCAGATAGAGGCCATCATTGCCAAAGGCAGCGCCAGACTCTTGTCTTGCACTGTCCCATGCATTTTCAAACTCCTCATCTTTCCAAACTACACGCATTCCACGGCCACCACCACCGGCAGTTGCTTTCAGAATAACCGGATAACCCATTTCATTGGCAATTTGAATTCCTTCTTTTACACTTTCCAGCAAACCATCTGAGCCAGGAATAGTTGGAACACCAGCCTTTTTCATGGTCTCTTTGGCTGAAGCTTTATCACCCATAGAGTTGATCTGCTCTGGTGTTGCTCCAATGAATTTAATTCCATAATCGCGGCATACAGATGAAAATTTTGCATTTTCTGATAAAAATCCATAGCCTGGATGTATAGCGTCTGCGTTGGTCAACTCCGCGGCAGAGATAATATTTGGAATGCTTAAATAAGAGTCCTTACTTGGCGGCGGACCTATACAAACGGCTTCGTCTGCAAAGCGAACATGTAAGCTTTCCCTGTCAGCGGTAGAGTATACAGCTACAGTCTTAATGCCCATTTCCTTACAGGTCCGTATGATACGTAAGGCAATTTCGCCCCTGTTGGCAATTAGTATTTTTTTAAACATATAATTGATTAGATAATGATCTGCCCAAGGCAAATATTACATAGGTTCTACTAAAAATAATGGTTGGTCATATTCTACCGGAGATGCATTATCAACCAGTACTTTAACGATTCTTCCTGATACTTCACTTTCAATTTCATTGAATAATTTCATGGCCTCAATAATACAGATGACCTTGCCGGTAGCGATTTCATCACCCACATTTACGAAAGAAGGCTTATCCGGACTTGAAGAACGGTAAAATGTTCCTATCATTGGCGACTTTATAGTGATGTATTTTGAAGTATCCTCTGCAGGAGCTGCCGGTTTACTATCTGTTGCAGATACAGGCTGAGGTGCTACCGCAGCAGGCAATACCTGGGCTGGAGCTGCTGCCGGAGCAGGAACTGTAGCTGTGATAACTGTAGGAGTCTGATTAGTTTTAATCGTGATCTTGAAGTCTTTTTGCTCAATAGCTACTTCATTTACGCCTGAACGAGAAACAAATTTAATAAGTTCCTGAATTTGCTTAATATCCATTTTTAAGTGATTTTAAAAAGATTTATGCCTTAGATTAAACTAAGTTAAGATTAATTATTGTATAAAATTAATATGCCCATTTCAAGTAAACAGATCCCCAGGTGAAACCGCCGCCAAAAGCAGCCAATATCAGATTGTCACCTTTCTTTAACTTACTCTCCCATTCCCATAAACAGAGTGGGATCGTTCCATTGGTTGTATTACCGTATCTTTCTATGTTGATCATGACCTTATCTGCACCCAAGCCCATTCTGGAAGCGGTGGCATCAATGATCCTTTTATTGGCCTGATGTGGTACCAACCAGGTTACCTGTTCAGAAGTGAGCGCATTACGCTCCATAATCTTTGCTGCTACATCTGCCATATTGGTTACGGCAAATTTAAATACAGCCTGGCCTTCCTGGTGTACAAAGTGTTCGTGATTATCAATCGTTTCGTGTGATGCAGGTCTGGCAGAGCCGCCAGCTTTCTGGTGCAGATATTGCCTGCCTGAGCCATCAGAATGAAGTACAGAGTCTATAATTCCGTTGCCCTCTTCGTTGGGTTCCAAAAGTACAGCACCACAGCCATCTCCAAAAATAATGCAAGTCGTGCGGTCCTGATAATTAATGATGGACGACATCTTATCTCCACCTACGACCAATACTTTCTTGTGTTTGCCAGACTCAATGAATTGAGAACCGGTAGATAACCCAAATATAAAACCAGAACATGCAGCCTGTAAATCATATCCCCAGGCATTTTTTGCTCCAATTTTATCTGCAAGAATATTTGCAGAAGCCGGAAAAGGCATATCAGGCGTAGTCGTACAGAAAATGATCAGTTCAATTTCTTCTGCAGAGATACCTCTTTTCTTAAGTAAACCATTTACGGCATGAACTGCCATATCTGATGTGCCCAATCCTTCACCTTTTAATATTCTGCGTTCTTTGATACCCGTTCTGGAAGTGATCCATTCATCAGTGGTTTCAACAATGGATTCAAGTTCCTTATTGGTTAGAATATATTCAGGAACATAACCATGAACCGCAGTAATAGCGGCGTGGATTTTACTCATTTTTTCAAAATTTATTTAAAAGCAGCTTGTATCTTTCCTACCAAGCCAGTAGTTATCATATCTCTTGATTGCAGGATCATATTTTTTACCGCAGTAGGAGTAGAGATCCCATGACCAATAATTACCGGGGCATTGACGCCCAAAACAGGACTTCCGCCATAGTTCTCATAATTAAACCGATCAAAGAATTCATCCTTCAAGCCTTTTTTGATGGTCATAATGTAAAAAGATTCCGCGAGTTTAAGCATAATGTTTCCTGTAAAACCATCGCATACAATGACGTCGGCCTTCTGGTTGAAGAGATCACGGCCCTCAATATTGCCGATGAAATTAAACAGACTAGAGTCCTTCATTAGGGGAAATGTCGCCAAACTCAGCATATTCCCTTTTTCGTCCTCTTCTCCAATATTAATTAAACCAACTTTTGGGTTCTTGATCTGCATCACATTTTCAGCGTATAAACTGCCTACAGCTCCAAACTGCACCAAAACATCGGGCTTACAATCCGCATTTGCACCTACATCAAGCATTAACCCTCTGCCGCCATCCAGTTTGGGTACAATAGTACACAGACAGGGTCTGATGATACCGGGTACTGTTTTTACACTAAATACAGCACCTACCATCATGGCTCCTGAATTACCAGCACTGGCAAAAGAATCAAGTTTACCTTCTTTGAGTAATTTGAATCCAACAGAAATACTTGAGTTTGGTTTTTGGGCTAAAGCCCTTGTGGGATGTTCCCCCATGCCAATCACTTCTTCGGTATGAACGAATTCGAAATGGTCAGGGTTAAAGCCTTTTTCTGAGAGCAGGGGCTTAATCTGGTTGGTATCACCAATGAGCACAATGTGCTCTCCGGGCGATAAAAGTTGATGAGCAGCTATTGCTCCCGAAACGTTTGATTCGGGAGCATAGTCTCCGCCCATTATATCGAGACCTATTTTCATAGTAAAAAATCAGTTTGTGTAAACAGCATTATTGTGCTTCTTTCAAGTGTCTAAGATAAACTTAAACCCTGGCAAAACACAAACTATTTTTCAAGAAAAATTACCCTATAGAGGTGTTTTCAATAACTAATTTTCCGTTGTAGTATAAGTTACCATCAACGTTATACGCACGGTGAGGTACGTGGATCTGTCTCTTATACACATCT
>NZ_JAELTV010000248.1 GCF_016429005.1 Pedobacter sp. ASV19 | reverse complement strand
CCCCCCCCCCCCCCCCCCCCCCCCCCCCCCCCCCCCCCCCCCCCCCCCCCCCCCCCCCCCCCCCCCCCCCCCCCCCCCCCCCCCCCCCCCCCCCCCCCCCCCCTTTTTTAATGATACGGCGACCACCTATATCTACACCGGCTAACGTTCGTCGGCAGCGTCAGATGTGTATAAGAGACAGGTAGCCAATCTTGCAGAGGCGGCAATTTTTAAAATCGGAGGAAATTCTTTACTGGTACGGGCAGGCGCTTTATACCATGATATTGGAAAAATAGAGAACCCCCAATATTTTATTGAGAACCAGAATACGGGGATCAGTCCTCATGATAAACTCCCTTATGAACAAAGTGCCCAGATCATTATTAAACACGTTCATAAAGGAATAGAAATTACCCGTAAGCACCAATTGCCGGAGAGTGTAATTGATTTTATAAGGACCCATCATGGAAACACCAGGGTAGATTATTTTTATCAGTCCTTTTTAAAGAATTCACCTGAAAAATTTGTGGATGAAAATATTTTCAGATACCCCGGTCCTATTCCTTTTTCTAAAGAAACCGGAGTATTAATGCTCGCAGATTCTGTCGAAGCGGCCTCAAGAAGTCTGAAAAATCCGGATGCTCAAAGCATAAATGACCTCGTTGAACGTATCATTGACTACAAATTGGAACAAAATCAATTAGATAATTGCGATTTAACTTTAAAAGACCTTGAAACTATAAAGTTGATTTTCAAGACGATGCTAATGAGCATCTATCATGTGCGAATAGATTATCTACAAAATGTGTAAATTTCTTTTGCAAGTATCAATGAATTGCTATATTTGCACTCCCTCAGCACGGATACGCTGAGTAAATCGGAGGGATGCCTGAGTGGCCGAAAGGAACAGTTTGCTAAACTGTCGTACTGGCAACGGTACCGAGGGTTCGAATCCCTCTTCCTCCGCAAAACAAAAAAAGGATGCTGAACAGCATCCTTTTTTTGTTTTAACAGACCGGAACTTCTTATCAACTCGAAAAAGAATAACCACTTCCTCCCTTTCTTCAGAAAGATTAGTGAGTATCTAAAAGCTTTTCACAAAATCCTGAAGTTCCTGATTGAGTTTAATGGACTTAAATTCAATATTCTTTTTTGCATCAGAGTTTTCTTATTAAGGACAAATTATCGCCGCTCCAGGATGAATTTTTGAAATTTAATTTTAAGACGAATCACCCGTGTTGAATCCACAGGATCAGCGGTCCATTTTGAGCCTTGCATCAATATATCAACCGCTTTTTGATTGCTTTTTTCAGACAAACCTTTTTTGATCCTCACGTGAACAGGATTACCTTGAGGGTCTACATTAAACTCTAATTTCACTGTTCCTGGCTGGCCATCCGCGAGTACCGCCTCCTCCTTAAGATACTTTTGGTAAGCTACCCATCCAATAACAGGCTTGGAAGAATGCGTTTTCTTTTTCGTGCCATAATCCACCACAACAACTTCATTTAAACTGCTTGTACTTGGACTTAAGGCAACATCTAAACTGTCCTTGCCTTTAAGCTTTATTTGTTCCTGATTATAGCCTAATGCCGACACCACCAGATCTTTGTTTTTTAATTTTGAAGGAACAGACAATGTAAACTCACCTTTGACATCTGTCGCAGTTGCTATAGATGATATGCCCCTTATCATGATTACTGCACCGGGCAGAGGAGAATTGTCTTGTTTATCTTTAACAACCCCTTTCATTAATACAGGCGAATCATAACGACCAGATTTTACACTTACACCAGCAACTTTACCCTCCAAAGAATGAGTTAACTCCGTACCCGGAATTGTTGTCTGGGAAGATGCAGCAACGGATTTTTTCCTTTCAGTTGTAAAACCTACAACCGCTACTTCAGCCAGACTTGTCTTCGCAGTATACAGCGAATCTTCTTTCTTATTGCCAATAACCGCTATATCTTCTGAAAAAGCACCCGGATTCTTTTGTTTTATGGGCAATCTAGTTTGATGGGATTTTCGCAACTGTTTCTCAGGCTTTATTTGCGTAAGAATCTGCTGCTGATTTTTTACAGAATCTGGTGGTAAAACAGGCTGCGTTTTTGCAGAAACAGAAGGCTGCCGGAAAAGTTTCACTTTCGGAGTTCTGGTCATCCAGAAAAGCGCCGTCCCCATAACTATAAATAGTGAGGCCGCTGCAGCAAGTATTTTCCATGAAATTATTTTCCTGGTTTTAGCTCCAGCTGTACGCCTGGAAATCCATTGATCTATTTCCGTTAAATCATCCTGGTGTAGTCGTCCTTCAGCCAGCTCCATCCCCATCATCAAATCCATAAGCTCAGGATCATGCTGTGCACGTCTTTCTAACGCGTACATCGCACGTTCATCCAGCTCTCCTCTCAGATACTGCCTGATTAATGCTATGTCGTCCTGGCTACTCATGATTTTTCTCCATGCAAATTTTTAAATTCCTTTTCCCGTTTTGTATATAGCTCTTAACATCATTTAAGCTAAACCCTGTAAAATCTACAATTTCCTTATAGCACCTTTCTTTAAGAAAAAACAAACTGATGCTCTGCTTTTGTTTTTCCGGCAGTCTTTCCAGACACTTCTCCATGGCTGTCAACTGACGTTCTTTCTCTTCCAAATCTTCCTGATGCGGCTTCAAAGGAAATTCCACAAAATCATCAATAGCCACATGCTGCCTGTTTTTTGAAGACCGCAACTGCATTAAACAATAGTTTTTACTCAGCACATACAGCCAGCTTCCAAACTGACGGATCTCTTGTTTTTTCACTTTAACAATCAACTCTTCAAAAATCTGCATCACTGCATCTTTACTTTGTTCACTATCCTGCAAATAACGGTAGCAAACGTAATACACCATAGAAGAATGGACACGAAACAGTTCACCAAGTGGGGCAAGATCACCCGTTTCCAGGTAAAGCTTCAGCAAAGCTGCATCGTTGAGCGGATCTGTATCTTTAGAGCGTTTGAGCCAATTCATTCCTGTAAAAATACTTTTTTTTCTAATCGTTTATGGAAATTTTAAAAGGGATGCATCCCCCTGCAAAAATCCATAATATGAAAAGAATTATTTATTTGATCATGCTGTTCTTAGGTTTAACGACCTTCAACAGCACCGCCCGCACCATTCGCGGAAGTGTCTATGGTGCAGATGACAAGAAACCGATACCTGGTGTCTCAATTTTCGTAAAGGGTACAAACATTCGCACATCAACAGATCTCAATGGGCAATATGCTGTGACCACTAAAGAGGAAAAAGTTGTACTGCTCTTTTCCATGATTGGTTACGAATTCCAGCAGGTAGAAGCAAAAAAGTCCAATACAATTAATATCTGGCTGCAACCCACTAAAACTTCTCTTCAGGAAGTCGTAGTAATGGGTTATCAGACACAAAGAAAACGGGTATTCACAGCATCAGTCAGCACTGTACCCGGGACTACACTAACCGGCAAAGTGGCGGGTATCCAAATCCGTGGCGCAGCAACTGTTCTTCAAGATAGAGAAAGCTATAAAGGTATCATAGAAAATGGCTTTCTAAATCCTGTAAAGGAGCCCTTATCTACTTTCGCAATAGATGTAGATCAAGCTTCCTACAGCAATGTACGAAGAATGATCAACCAAGGTCAATTGCCGCCAAAGGATGCGGTTCGTACTGAAGAGCTATTAAATTATTTTCATTATGACCTTCAAGATCCAGTTAACCAGGATCCTGTTGCTATACATACTGAGCTATCTTCTGCCCCTTGGAATCCCCGGCACCGCTTACTTCGCATCGCCTTAAAAGCAAAAACACTTAAAACAGAGCAGCTACCTCCTTCTAACCTGGTTTTTCTTCTGGATGTATCCGGTTCTATGGAAGGGCCGAACCGGCTTCCACTGGTCAAAGCCTCCATGAAAATGTTGGTAGACCAGCTCAGGCCAGAAGATCATGTAGCTATTGTAACCTATGCTGGTACAGCCGGCTTAAAACTGGGCAGTACATCTGGCGATCAAAAAACCAAACTAAAAGAAGCGATTGACCAATTGGAAGCCTCCGGTTCAACTGCTGGTGGAGACGGCATAAAAATGGCCTATCAAATTGCCAGGGAACATTTCATCAAGCAGGGAAACAACCGGATTATATTAGCCACCGACGGAGATTTTAATGTGGGTGCTTCGAGCGATGAAGATATGGAAAAACTGGTAGCCAATGAAAAAAACAGTGGGATCAGTTTATCGGTACTTGGCTTTGGAATGGGTAATCTGAAAGACAGTAAAATGGAAACTATCGCAGATAAAGGACATGGAAACTATGCCTATATAGATAATATATCCCAAGCCAGGAAAGCCATGGTTACCGAGTTTGGCAGCACGCTTTTTACTGTCGCGAAGGATGTAAAAATACAGGTAGAGTTTAATCCCGGAAAAGTACAGGCCTATCGTTTAATTGGTTACGAAAACAGGCTCCTAGCCAAAGAAGACTTTAATAACGATGAGAAAATGGGTGGAGATATAGGTGCCGGACACAGTATAATGGCCCTTTATGAGATTATACCTGCAGGCTTAAAAGATAATTTCAGGAATGTTGATCCGCTTAAATATCAAAAGCCAAAGGATGATATCTTTAACAACACTTCATTGGAGATTGTTACTGTTAAATTCAGATATAAAAATCCTGATTCTAAAAAAAGCCAGGTGCAGATGACTACCTTAAATGATGAGCCAACGCCCTTTTCTAAAACAACTGATGATTTCAGATTTGCCAGCGCTGTTGCAGAATTTGGGATGCTGCTCCGAAATTCAGAATATAAACAACAATCAGATTTCACCAACCTTATTGCAAGGGCAAAAGCGGCGAAGGGAAAAGATGATGAAGGCTATCGTACTGAATTTATTAGCCTTGCAGAAAATGCAAAACTGCTATCTAAAAACAATGACATAGCCATGAATGAAAAATAAAAAAAAGGAGGTAACTATGCGCATCTTAGTTACCTCCTTTCCATTCATCTAACCCAAACTAATCCGGTATCCTGAAGAACTTCCGCACCTCTTCATAATTATTTATATTAATATGTTTTGAAGCCAATGCGGTAGTGCCCCCCGGTATGATCACATATCTGTACTGCAACAAAGTAGACAAGGCTACACTATTAGAATTATCGGCAGTAAAGCGAGTAATAATGAAATGCCCTACCCTTGGCCAATAACTGATTGTATTCAGTTTTCCACCAGCATAGCTACTGTAAGGCAAGGTATACACACCACCGCCGAAGTTGAAATAAACCTGGAATACTGCGTTATTCAGAAGTGTCGAAGTAATTGCTGGTGCTGCCAGATCAGCAGCTTTTAAAGCCGAATTGTCTGCAGTGGTGTCTCTGAAGTTTGTAGCGTAGAGCCATCCGGAATACATTACATTGGCTGTGCCCGCCGGGCCCTGAAGTGAAACTGCCGGCCCCCAACCCGATGAAATTTTAGGTCCGTATAACAGATAATTTGTTTTATCAAGATAAAAGTCACCCAAAACCCCTATTGAAGCGGCTGGAAGCCCTGAGCCACTTAATATTTTACTTCCGGGAGTTCCTGCAGCTCCAGTTGCACCGGTAGCCCCGGTGGCACCAGTAGCACCTGTTGCCCCTGTTGCGCCCGTACTTCCTCTAAGAGAAAAGCCTGTTCCCCATCCGGAAGCAGTTTTAGGCCCATAAAGCAAGCCCGTAGAACTGTTCAGATAATAATCACCAACAGCGCCCAGTGTCGCGTCAGGTAACGTCGTTCCGCTATAAATTACGCTTCCAGCTTTTCCGTTAGGACCAGTAGGACCTGCGGGACCAACGGCTCCTTGCTGGCCAGTTTGCCCTGTTGGCCCTTCAGGTCCTTGCGCACCATCTTTACTGCAGGACAGTGCAAATAATCCAATCATTGCAAGGCCTATTAATAAGTAATTGATCTTTTTCATAAGATTTAAAGTTTAAATAGAGTGAAGGTTAATAATCAGATTCAAATCTCTCTATTTGCTCAAACAGAGACACGAGTATTTCTACGCATTCTTGCAGCGTATTTTCACCTGAACTTGGCATTGGCAATACACCAAATTATTATCCAAAAACTTTTTCTTACAGATCATGTTATTTCTTCGTGAGTGTATAATTTGTTTTTATTAAGGAGCCGTTATCATTTAACGGCTCTCTTTTAAATCCGGTTCCATGAAAGAAGATCCTTTAAAGAAAATACTAGTTGTAGATGACAATCGTGATATCGTTGAGATTACGACCATAATTCTTGATCTGGAAGGTTATGAAGTAGACGGCATATTTAATGGAACCGATGTGCCCGGTAAAATCGACAGTTTTCAACCCGAACTTATTTTGCTTGATGTGATGCTTGGAGATCGCGACGGTCGTGAAATCTGCCACGAAATCAAAAATAATCCACAAACTGCACATATAGGCATTATCATGATCTCTGCTTCTCATGACCTCGGTAAGATGGATGAAAAATATTGTAAACCGGATGGAATTATTGCAAAACCTTTTGACATCCAATTCCTTATTGAAACTGTAAATAATTATTTCAAAAAATAAAAAAAGAGACATCAAAAGATGTCTCTTTTCAATAAGGACAGATAGAGAATTATTCTGCTACAGCAGCATCATTAATAGAAGCTTCAGCTACCTGCGTCAAAGCTTCATCAGTTGCCTTTTCATTATCCAGGGTCTGCTGCAATAAATCAACCACTTCTGTATGTCCCATACATTCTGCAAACGTCCTTAAAGTACCATAGGTACCAATTTCATAATGTTCTACTTTTTGAGCGGCAAGAATTAAACCGGCATCCCTTATCATAGTGCCTTCATCCGTATCCTCGATGATACTGTTGGCTTCTTCCAATAATCCAGCCATGGCATCGCATTTTTTTGCCACAGGCTTTTCCTCCAATAATTCAAATACTTTCTCCAGTGTTTCGATATGCGTCTGGGTTTCCGCAGTGTGTTTGTCAAATGCAGCTGACAACTCAGGGCTGGTTGCTGCTTTTTTCATTTTAGGCAAGGCCTTTACCAGATGCTTCTCTGCCCAATAAATGTCTTTTAACTCATCAACAAAAAATTCGTGAAATTCAGAATCTTTCATCTTGCCAGTCATTCCGGATACTTTCGATCCTTTTTTGCTTGTTGCTTTTGTTGTAGTTGCCATAATTTTTGTTTTTTTAGTTCGATGTACCCTATTAACCTTTGCAACTGACGATTGTTTAGAAAATTAAATCTTTTTTTTCACAAAACTTATTTGTTAAAAACCTGTTCTTCATTACTTTACAAACTCTTTTTTTTATGCCCGAAGGACCATCAATTGTTATATTAAGAGAACTCATTGAGCCTTTACATCTGTCTCTTATACACATCTGACGCTGCCGACGAACGTTAGCCGGTGTAGATATCGGTGGTCGGCGGATCAGTAAAAAGGGGGGGGGGGGGGGGGGGGGGGGGGGGGGGGGGGGGGGGGGGGGGGGGGGGGGGGGGGGGGGGGGGGGGGGGGGGGG
>NZ_JAELTV010000247.1 GCF_016429005.1 Pedobacter sp. ASV19 | reverse complement strand
GGCTCGGAGATGTGTATAAGAGACAGCTTGCCGGGGGAGTGGGCAAGTAAATGTTTCATCGTGGTGAGGAACTCGTATTCCCAACTTCCTGGCAATATTACACCTTGCCAGTTTTCTGAAAAACTGATCATTTCCCGGAGTAAACTGCTAACAGGATAAATACCGAGTTCGTTATAAAGTTGATGTTCTGAGTTTGGCTCATCCCGGAAATAAATGTTTAAAATGGTGAGTTCACCAGTGTTGAATTTTACGTTGTGCATCATGCCTTTAGGAATCCATACATAATGCTGGGAGGGAATATAGTATTCTTTCTCTAGTGTTTTTAGGTAGGCTATGCCCCCTGAAACCAACAGAAGCTGGCCTTTATTATGTTTATGTGCTGGAAAGCGATGTTCGAGCTGTTCTTTCATAATGTAAATGGCATCTTTATTAAGGTCAATCTCTCTTTCAAACTTTTTCAGCAAATCCATGATGGCTAAAATAAGTAAAATATTGGCCTATTATATAAAATCTTTGTTTCTGTTGTAGGATAATTTTGTGGTGCATCATTAGAATTAGAAATGAGACATCAATTATCAATCGTATATTTTCTTGGATTACTGCTTTGCAGCCAGTCTGGAAACGCACAAGATAGCCTGTTTACCCTGAATGAGGTTTGGGGAAAGGCAATAGAACACAATAAAGAATTAAGGTTTAGCAGACTAGAGGTAAGTAAGGGAGAGGTATTGCTGAAGGACGCAAAAAGTGAACGGCTTCCTGAGATCAATGTAAATGGTTCCTATTCCAGGCTCACCAATATGCCTATCTATGAAAATGGCATTTTTCACCGGCCGACCATTGCTCCGGTGATCAACCAGTCGTACAGTATTGGTGCAGAAGCTTCACTCCATCTGTATCAAGGTGGAAAAACAAGAAGGGAGATCAGTATTAAAAAAGTTGAACTTGAGGCAACAGTGAATCTGCAGCAGCTTTCACTTGCCGATGTGAAGTTTAAAAGTGCTTCCTGCTTTTATGAACTTATAAGAAACCTGCAGCTTAAAAAGCTTACTGTACAGGAAATTGTCTATGAGGAAAAGCAGCTGACAGAAATTGGCCATTTGTATAAAAATGGAACAATATTGAAAAGCGATGTGTTGCGTGCGCAGCTGAAAATCTCCAATCAAAAAATGTTGCTTTCGGAGATAGAAAACAATATTTCATTATCAGTTCAGCAGTTAAATATCATTATGGGACGTGCAGATCAGGCACCTCTGAATCCGGCGGTTGAAAATATTGAACTTGTGGAACCTTACGCTTTAAGTTATGAAGATTATCTGGCCATCGCTTATAAAAATTCCTTTGAGTTGGGGCTTTCAAAAAATGCAGTTGCCTTGAGTAATTTGAATCTTCAGCAGGTGAAATCGAATATACTGCCCAAAGTAGATTTCTTTACTTCTTATGGTTATAGCTACCCACAATCGCAGTTTTATCCTTATTCGGATGCACTTTTTGGCATTGGGCAGGCCGGTGTAAAAGTAAGTATGCCCATTTCCGGTCTTTATCTCAACAAGTATAAAAAAGAGGCGGCTGTCCTAAAAAGGAACGAACAGGTCGTGCATCATGAAATTAAACAGGATGAAATCAGAAACGGGGTAAGGGCCGCCTATCTGCACTATACCGAAGCACTGGAGCGGATTGAGGTCGCTAAGAAAAACATTACACAGGCGACAGAAGCGCTGAGGATTTTAAAGGTCAGTTATTTTAACCAGCAATCTCTCTTAACAGATCTGTTGGATGCAGAGACCCAGCTTCTTCAATCGAAGTTCGATCTGACATCGGCGCAAGTGGGCGCCCAGGTACAATTTTATGAGTTACAAAGAATAGTAGGAAAAATTTAAACGCAATGTAATGAATACAAAACAGAGTAAAATAGATAAAATCGTTGTTCAAAGTACCAGGGGTATTGCCATTCTGGTTGTGTGTGGCCTGGGTGTATGGGGAGCGAGCCTGATATGGGCAATGTTAAAATACGAACAGACTAACGATGCACAGGTGGAAGAATATGTAAACCCGATCAATACGAAAGTTGGTGGATATATTAAAAAGATCTTTTTCATGGAAAATCAACAGGTAAACGAAGGTGATACCTTGTTGATTATAGACAATCGTGAATATCGTGTACAGCAGGATGAAGCTGAGGCTGCACTTGAAAGTGCAAAGTCCCAAACTGGTATTCTGGAAGCGAATATCAGCACGCTGAAAAGCAATGCAGTTATTGGCTTGTCTCAAATCGATGCGGCTCGGGCAAAAATGTTGAGGCAGCAGCAGGAGTTTGATCGTTATCAAAATTTACTGAAAGAAGAATCAACTACGCAGCAGCATTTTGACAATGTAAAGACGGCATTGGATATTGCAGTCTCCGAGTACCAGGCAGTAGTAAATACTTATAAGGCAGCTTTGTCCAAAATTAAAGATGTGGAGGCACAGAAAGTATCGGTAATTGCAGAAATCAAAAGACGGCAGTATGTTTTAAACCGAAACAAGTTGGAACTTGGATATACGGTGATTACTGCACCATATAAAGGTAAAGTGGGTAAAAAGGTCATTCAGGAAGGACAATTGGTTCAGGCAGGGCAAACGATGACGTTTATTATTAATGAGGCAGGTGGAAAATGGATTGTTGCCAATTTCAAGGAGACCCAGATTGGTGGATTTAAGGCTGGACAAAAGGCTGTTGTTACGGTGGATGCATTTCCTGATGCAGAATTCAATGGCGAAATAGAGTCTGTCTCGCCTGCAACTGGATCAAGGTATTCGCTATTGCCGCCTGATAATGCAACAGGAAACTTTGTGAAAATTATACAGCGTATTCCGATACGGGTTAAACTAACCGATGAGCATTCAAAGATCGCGATGTTGTCGGCAGGAATGAATGCAAATGTGTCCATCAAAAAAGAAAGTCATGAATAAGGATCATTTACCGTTTTTTAAAACCTGGGCCCCTGAATGGTTGATCCGGTCGACTATCTTTCTGGTACTTTTGCCTGCTCTTGTTGTCTTTGCTCTTTACTTCAGTAATACAGCCGAAACGGCAGGATATTATGGCATGGAACCTGCAGATGTTCAATATTCTGTAATAATGATGTATGCTGCATTGGTGGCCATCCTGCCTGTTGACGATCGTTTTGTGAAATATTTTGCTCCAAGGCAATATTTTATTCTTGGTGTGACGCTGAATACGATTACTTATCTCATTTGCGCCTTAACGAGGAACATCACGGTTTTTATGATCTGCCGTTTCATTCAAGGTGCGGTGTGCGCGATTTTCTGCAGCATTTGTATGAATTTGATCTTTCCGAGGATTCATTCTGCACGTGCAAAAACAATAGGATATTCTATTTTTTATGGAGCCTTGCAGGTGTCCATTCCAGGCTGTGCCATATTCTGCAGTTGGTTGCTTCATTATTTTGAGTTTAATATGTTATTCTATGCTTTGATTGTTCTGGAGGTACCTGGCGTAGTGTTGTTGTTGCTCCTCAGCAATAATGTCCGTTTCAGAAAAAAGTTCCCTTTATATCAGTTAGACTGGGTAAGTTATATTTTCTATACGGTCATGTTCTGCGGTGCGGGCTATATTTTTGTTTACGGACAACAGCTCAACTGGCTGGATAGTGCGCTGATCGTTAACCTTTGCCTTGTTGTAATTGCTGCAACGGCCATATTTATTGTGCGGCAATTTCATTTAAAACGACCTTTTATAAACTTGAGATTATTCAGTTTTGCGAATTTCAGAAATGGCCTACTGCTTTTGATGGTGTATTATATTTTTAAGGGGACAACGGGTTTTGCCTATGCTTATTTGCAGGGGATACTGGGTGTTGATCCTATTCACCTTACTCCAATCTGGGTGATTAACATTGTTGGAATTGTTGTGGGTATGTTTGTTTCCTCCCGTTTCGTGCTTTATGGAACTTCGATAAAGGAAATTCTTGTTGCTGGATTTTCTTGCCTTTTACTTTATCATATACAGGCGTATTTTCTTTTTTCCAGTGTTTCTTCAACCTGTGATTTCTTCATGCCGTTCTTTGTACAAGGTTTGGGATCAGGTGCTTTATTTGTTCCGCTTGTGCTGTTTACGGCTTCATCAGTTCCGGCACCGTTGGTGGGCTCAGTTTCATTTCTGGGAATTGGTTTTCGCTTTGTGGGCTTTTGTACCAGCATTTCTCTAGCTAATTATTTTCAACTGTACAACAAAAGCGTGCATTATAACTGGTTTAGGGCAAAAATTACGGATCTGAACCCTGCAATGAGCGAAACATTGACTCGTATACAGGAGCATGTTGCCGTGGGAGGACAGGATACGAAAACAGTAAAATCGTTGTCATCTGGCGTTTTGAATAGGATGATTGGGGAACAGGTTACATTGCGTGCATCGATGGATTATTATGCTGCTATGATCTGTGCATTGGTGGTTTTGATTCTGGCTATATTGTTTGTTCCTCGGGCAAAAAGAGTAATTCTGGCTTTCAGAAGTAAGTTTGTACCCTATTAGAAAGACGACTAACTGAGGCTCTTCATTTGATGGAAAGTAAGAAAATGAAGCCGTCTGCAATCTATCTTGACCTGGGGTTTGAAAGTCTTTCTGATTTCTCGCATTCTTTTAAGAGGAAATTTGGTAGGGCGCCTACTGGAATGCTGGACTAGAAGAAGATTTTTTTTCTGTCAAATCGTTTTGATACAGCAGCAAGCCAAATGGTACTTTTGGTTCTATATAGGTGCTTTTTGGAGGTAAGTCGTGTTGTTTATCTGCCTGTTGAATAAGTGCTTCCGCGCTCATTGGGAACAGGGTGAAGGTGACAGATTCTGGTTCCTGTTGTTGTACATTGAGCAGGTCCTCCCATTTATTTGCTGGAAAATTACGGAGACGTTGGTCTGTAGTTGGGTCATGAATGCCAAACAGAGGGCTCAGTACCATTTCCTGGAGGACTTGTACGTCCAGCAGTTCGTTGGTGTATTCTGGTTTCAGGTCGAGCTGATACCATGTATCTTTGTGCTGCATGCCAAATCGGTGAGATTTTGAGGGTTTATAGGCTGCATTGTTGGGTACCTCTGAGATGTAGAATTGATTGCTCAGCTTTTCGAGTAATAGGTTGGTGTCCAATGGAGATTCAGGACATACCATACGATGGAATTCTCTGCAGCGAATTTGGCCACTTGATACATAGAGTGTACTGATCCATTGTGGACTAAAGTGATGCTCTGCTGCTGCAACTGCTAAACGGTGGTGTCCATCGGCTACATAGGCTTGTTTGATGTTCTGAAATGCACTGGTAAATTCCCGGATTGTTTCCTGTGACCGTATTTTCCAGACCTTATGATTGCAGTGGTCCTGTACCAGGGTAACGATGGGCGGAAAGGCAGCAACTTTTTCAATCAATTGCGTCATTGCTGAATGTTTACGATAGGTGAGAAGTACCGGACTACCTTCTAGCCCCAGGCCCTTCCGATAGGCTTTTAATCGATCTTCTCTTTCCTCCAGTGTACGTTCATGGGTAACAATATTGCCGCTGATCATATCTTCGAGACTGGTTAGTACCCAAATTCCGAATTGTGATCCATAGGCAGTTTCTTTTTCATAGATATAGATTCCTGGTACTTTTTCCTGCCTGTATTTACCCAGATTTTTAAGTGTGTTAAGGTTAACCTTGCAGGCATCAAATGATACCGAATCATTTTGTGCTGGTTCTAGTGTTTGCCTAAAATGCTGTCGTTCTGCAGTTCCGCTCATCATACTGTTGTACCAGGCAGGATCAGGGTGCAGTGCGTTCAAGGCTTTTATTTTCATGGTCTATCTTAATATCTGGTTAAATAGGGCTGGTTTTAATGATGTAAAGTTCTGTTGTTTAGATTATTGTTCGTTAATGATTCGTTTATTTTGGGACAATTTTCTATAAAGGACTCTGTGCACATTATAAAATTTTGTTGGACCTGATATTTCATTCCCTGGAAGAATTTTGTTCTGATTGAGGTGTTGTATTTTTATATGTAGTTCCTACACTTACTCTTTTTTAAGGTCGGTTGTTTCGTTTAAAATTTGACGGAATGCTGGGAGGTAGAGGTTTGGTATTTGCTTATAGCTGGTTTTCTGTCTAAGCTGATGAGGTAAAAGGTAAAAAAAAGAAAGGTGCTCAGCATAAGGAAAGAGATGAATTCTATCTGATGATTCATTTTTATGGCCAGAGTGATAAAGGTTGCAATGGCAAATGTAACTTGTAAACTTGTAATGATGTTTTTTAGATTGTTCATGTCTGTAGGGATTAATTACATGATGAATTTACGAAGGGTTTGTTTTCGGAGAAATGGGGAATAGGCAGATGGGCAAAAGGTTAAGTTGAAACGGCAAATTTGGGTGTTTGGATAGATCGTTGTATGAGGGGGGCTTTGTATTGTTTAGATGTTGTGGTATCTTTAATCCGTTGTATAAATAGCAAATGCTTTTAATGATGATCACTTTAAATCAATTCAACAGTTCAATTGTTACTGGTCAGTTACCACCAGATCTCCCCTTGCACCTTCAGGCTTTATGGTATGATGCGAGAGGAGAATGGAAAAATGCACATGATTTGATTGATCACCTTAGTGATTTGGCTTCGGCTCATATACATGCTTATTTACATCGGAAGGAGGGGGATTTGTGGAATGCGGATTATTGGTATGGAAAGGCAGGCCGTTTAAGACCGGATGTGACTTTGGAACAGGAATGGGGAAATTTGGTTAGTGAGTATCTACTATCTTTTTAAAGAATTAAATCTAAATTCGTTTTGTTTTATAATGCAAAAGACACCTTTTATCAATTATCTTTTTCAATCTGCACGTCTCGGTTTCCGCGAATGGACCGATGCTGATTTGATTCCTTTTGCTGAAATGAATGCGAACAGTGAAGTCATGCGTTACTTTCCCTCGGTGCGGACGCTTGAGGAGTCTGAACAATCTATGCAAAAATTTAAGGAGCAGTTCAGAGAATACGGTTATTGTTTTTACGCGCTGGATGAATTGGCAAGTGGGCAGTTTATTGGTTTTGTTGGCTTAAACAATCCGAAGTTTGAAGCTGACTTTATGCCTTGTGTAGAAATTGGCTGGCGATTGAGAAGAGAGTTTTGGAATAAAGGTTATGCCACTGAAGCTGCGAAAAGATGTCTGGACTATGCATTTAACGAATTGGACTTAGATGAAATTGTTTCTTTTACTTCGGTTTTAAACAAACCCTCAGAAAATGTGATGGAAAAAATCGGAATGTATAAGGTGGGCCACTTTTTGCACCCTGCGATAAATTCGGGAGATATTTTGGAGGAACATGTTTTGTATAGGATGTGGAGGCATTAGGATGTGTTGAAAATTAATAATAAAATTCATTAGTTTTCAACGTTGCGGCTGCAGTAAATCCTTAAAGAGTCTGTTGGGGATCTGTCTCTTATACACATCTGACGCTGCCGACGAACGTTAGCCGGCCGAGGTATCTGTGGTCGCCGTATCATTAATAAAAGTT
>NZ_JAELTV010000246.1 GCF_016429005.1 Pedobacter sp. ASV19 | reverse complement strand
AAGAAATTCTTTGCAACTGCTCCGCTTTGCTGTTCTACAAAAACGGACTTTTGTGCCCATTCATAATTATTGTTGTTATCCATTGTATTCTAATTTTAGTTAAAGATAAGAATTGTTTGATTCATACAAAAGCTATGCCCCGAGTCTTTTTGTCAGGATTTCTTCAACTTTTTTGAAGATTTGCAAAGGTTTTAAGGTTCTCCATGCCAAATCGTCAAGTTCACCACCAAAGTTGATATAGTAATCTATATTGCTATTGCGGAACTCGTCAATCACGTGAGGTGTAAAATTGATGCCCGAAATCCAACCATCTTCAACCTCCTGAAACCATTCTTCATAATAGCTGTCTTCGGAAGAATGAAAATTTAGTATGTTTTCCCCGATTAAAATAAATTTGTTGATGCCTTCATCCATCATCAGTTCCAGTATTTCGCGTTTCAGCAACATAATATCATTATTGATGGCATCATTCCACTCTCCGATAAATTCTATGATTGCATACTGCCTGTCATAATCGGCAAATAAAACTTTAAGGTAGAGGGTATTCGAGCCAAAATCATCCCATTGTGGGTGGATCAGGAAATTATACAACTGCTTGTCAAAATAGAATTCTGAATATTCAGTATTGAAAAAGGGTGAACGCTCATCTTCTGCCGCAATGTAATCATCGCGCCACTGATAGTAGGGTTCAATTTCGTGCATGATCTATTTATTATGACTGGCTTCGACTGCTTTGCGTACACTTCCATAACGGTTCAATAGGTCTGCAGCATGATCGTAGTCTATGTTTAATTCATCCATGACCATTTGGGTACCGCGGTCAACCAGTTTATGATTGGTAAGCTGCATGTCAACCATTTTATTGCCTTTGACTCTGCCCAGCTTAATCATTACTGTTGTACTTAGCATATTTAACACAAGCTTTTGCGCTGTACCTGATTTCATGCGTGTAGAACCGGTAAGGAACTCCGGGCCCACAATGACCTCCACCGGAAAATCGCTTTCATGGGCAATTGGCCCACCTTCATTACATACAATACAACCCGTCAGAATGCCATTTTTCCGTGCTGTATTTAGTCCTCCAATAACATAGGGCGTCGTTCCAGATGCGGCCAATCCAATAAGGCAATCTTTATCGTTAATGTGGTATTCCTGCAAATCAACCCAGGCTTGTTCCGTGTCGTCTTCTGCATTTTCTACTGCCCTGCGGATAGCCGTGTCACCACCAGCAATAATGCCTACAACATAATCAAATGGCACACCAAATGTCGGTGGGCATTCTGAAGCGTCTACTACCCCCAAACGTCCGCTGGTACCAGCGCCAATATAGAACAAACGACCGCCGTTCTGCATCTTTTCCGATACCGCAGAGGCCAATTTTTCTATTTGTGGGATGGCTTTTTCTACAGCTGAGGGTACACTTTTATCTTCATGGTTAATCCCTTTCAAAATTTCAAGAACGGACATTTTATCAATATCATTGTATCTTGACTCTTGCTCGGTTACTCTTATCATATACTATATTTTTGCTAAAATTCGTCAATTTCTTTCTAAACCGGAAATCCTGAGGCTGGTTTCAATGGATATCAACAAAAAAAATAAAAACCATACCGTGTAAAGGAAGGCCATGACTTATAATTATCAAGTTGCATTGTGTTTGATTTTATTTAGCTGACCTTTCTGTAAAAAAGGATTTGAAAACAATTCTGTCGTTCAGGGAGTTATTTAATTATGGAATTTTAGGCGGTACTGAAATGACCTAAGTCGTGGGACAACCAGATTTACAAATATATTAAAAATGTACCTGCCTTATTTGTGTTATTAACAGGGTTATTTCCTAACTTTGTACAACATCTGCTGCATGAATAAAATTACCCGTCAAAATCTGATTATAGCACTCACTTATTCTGTAACTTTAATAGGCGGGATGTATCTTGGATTTAAATTTTTGAAAGATCAAGGGTATAATTTACAAAAACAAACACTCAAAGCCGATAATAATAAGGAAAAAGTAGCAGAAATCATTCATTTGATTGATAAAAACTACGTTGATGAGGTCAATACAGATACTTTGAACCATCTGCCAATAGACAGTATTCTGCACCAGCTGGATCCCCATAGCATGTATCTCCCTCCAGAAAAGGCGGCTGAACAATCTGACGCACTCGAAGGTAACTTTCAGGGTATTGGAATTGAATATTACATCCTGAATGATACACTCATGGTCACAAATGTGATTAAAGATGGCCCGGCTTACGGTTCCGGAATGCGTCCTGGTGATAAAATTCTCAAAGTAGATAGTGCGTTTGTAAGTGGGAAGCAGTTGCCCAGAGATCAGATGATTGGCAGAATTAAGGGTAGAAGTGGTACCCCGGTGCAATTGCTGGTGATGCGTGCAGGTACTAGTCAGTCTGTTTTATTGAATGTTAAAAGAGGACGGGTGCAGGTGAGTAGTATTGATGCCGCTTACATGGTAAATCCATCGACCGCTTATATTCGAATCAGTAAATTTGGTGCAAATACTGACGTCGATTTTACAGAGGCTCTCAGAGGTCTGAAAGCGAAAGGAATGTCTAAACTGATTCTTGATCTTAGGGATAATGGGGGAGGTTACCTTACTGCAGCGACAGGGTTGGCCAACCAAATTCTTCCCGAAAATAAACTTATTGTATATACTGAAGGAAAGCATGAACCCAGAACGGATTATATCGCTACTGGGGGTGGGGAATTTGAGCACGGCAAGCTAGCGATACTGATTAATGAAAATACTGCTTCGGCAAGTGAAATTCTTGCAGGCGCTGTTCAGGATCTGGACCGTGGTTTGATCATTGGACGTCGTTCTTTTGGAAAAGGTCTGGTTCAGGAACAATTTCCCTTTGGAGATGGGTCTGCGCTGAATTTGACCATAGCAAGATATTATACTCCTTTGGGCCGCAGCATACAGAAATCCTATAAAAAGGGCTATGCAGCATATCAAAACGAGCTGGAAGAAAGATTTAACGATGGGGAACTGACTGATAAAGGTTTGGGGCCCAAAGATACCCTGAAGAAATACCCTTCTTTTGTAACTGGAGCCGGTAAAGTTGTTTTTGGTGGGGGCGGAATTCAGCCAGATATTTACGTCAAAATGGACACAGTTGGTGTTAATAAATTCTATAATAGTTTGATTTCTAAAAAAATATTATTTGATTTTGTATTTGATGTACTAGCCAACCGGTATAATAGCCACTATCTCGAACAGAATATGAATACTTTTTGCATCAGTTCAGAGGATTTTAATGCGTTAGTAAAATATATCCAAAATAGGAAGATCATTATAGATCAGCATCAGCTGATGGCAGCCAAACCTGTGATCTGTAATGATCTTAGAGTATTATTGTATAAATATCATTTGGGCGATGCGGGCTATTATAAAGCGCTGAATCTGAATGATAGTATGGTAAAGCAGGCCTTAAACAGCCTGCAATAATCATTTTCTATTTCTGTCTGAAGTAAATCTGAATCGGCACACCGCTGAAATCAAAATTTTCCCTTAGTTTGTTTTCAATGAAACGCTTGTAAGGTTCTTTAATGTATTGCGGCAGGTTGCAAAAGAATGCAAACATTGGTGAACTTGCATTGATCTGGGTTGCATATTTCACCTTGATATACTTTCCTTTCATGGAAGGTGGCGGATAGTTCTCGATAATCGGAAGCATCACGTCATTCAATTTAGAGGTTGGGATTTTCTTACTTCTGTTTTTATAAACATCCAGGGCAGTTTCAATAGCCTGGAAGATCCTTTGCTTATTCAATACGGAGATAAAGATGATCGGAACATCAGTAAAAGGTTGTAATTTCTGCCGAATTTGTTCCTCGAACACTTTGGCAGTTTTATTATTTTTTTCTACAAGGTCCCATTTATTCACGAGGATCACGATACCTTTCTTGTTTTTTTCTGCCAGGTGGAAAATATTAACATCCTGAGACTCCAGGCCTTCCATGGCATCAATCATCAGGATCACCACATCAGCCTCTTCCAGTGCCTTGATGGTCCGCATCACGGAATAAAACTCGATGTTTTCCTTTACTTTGGTTTTCTTACGTAGACCTGCAGTATCAATAAACATGAATTCATGTCCGAACTGGTTGTAGTGGATATGGATCGAATCGCGGGTTGTTCCGGCAATCGGGGTTACAATATTTCTTTCTCGTCCGATCAGTGCGTTGATCAGAGAAGATTTACCCACGTTGGGACGTCCCACGATTGTAATCTTAGGTAAAGCGTTTTCTTCTTCAACTACATCTTCGAAATGGGTGATCACGTCATCCAGCAAATCTCCTGTTCCTGAACCAGTCATAGAAGAAATGGAGTAGATTTCGCCCAAGCCAAAACCATAGAATACAGAAGCTTCATTTTCCAGGGAAGTATTGTCTACCTTATTGACTACGGTGAAAACAGGTTTATTACTTCTTCTTAATAAAGAAGCGATCTCGTCGTCCAGGTCTGTAATTCCCGTCGTTACATCAACCATAAACAGCAGTACTGTGGCTTCTTCAATAGCGATAATCACCTGTTCGCGGATGGCTGCTTCAAAAACATCTTCTGAATTGGCAACATAACCACCTGTATCGATAACGGTAAAATTCTTGTCGGTCCACTCTGCAACACCGTAGTGGCGGTCACGTGTAACGCCGCTAAAATCATCTACAATAGCTTTACGACTTTCAGTTAAGCGATTAAAAAGGGTAGATTTGCCTACATTTGGTCTTCCGACGATTGCGATAATGTTACTCATATGGGGTGTGAATTGTATTAATTATTGTATTAATTATTAAGGGGTTGCAAAGGTAGGTTTAATTTTCGTACCCGAAACTTTTTAAATAATTCTTTTTGCTGCGCCAATCTGGCAATACTTTTACAAAGGTTTCAAGAAAAACTTTCTGATCCAAAAATTTCTCAATATCCTTACGGGCTTCTGTACCAACCTTTTTAAGCATAGAACCACCTTTTCCAATCAGGATGTTTTTCTGAGAATCCCGTTCTACAATGATTTCTGCACTGATTCTGGTGATCTTTTCCTCTTCTTTAAAGGAGGTGACCACCACTTCTGTGCTGTATGGAATTTCTTTTTGATAATTGTTAAAGATCTTTTCTCTGATGATTTCCGAAACAAAGAACCTTTGGTTACGGTCAGTCAGATCTTCTTTGTCATAGTAAGCCGGGTGTTCAGGAAGAAAGTTTAAAACAGTTTCCATAATGCCACTCAGGTTGTATTCATGCAAAGCAGAAATGGCAAAAACATGTTTAGGATTTAATTTTTCTGTCCAGTAAGCTGTTTTTTCTTCTACATCTTCCTGCGTTGCAGTATCAATTTTATTGATCAGCACGATGATTGGAATCGTAGTTTTCTCGATTTTTTCGAGTACATCGTTCTCATCGTGTCCCTCATGAATGTCTGTAACAAACAAAATAAGGTCTGCATCTGAGAGCGCTCCATTGACGGAACTCATCATAGAATCTTGCAACTGATATTTGGGTTTTATGATGCCCGGCGTATCAGAAAAAACAATTTGATAGTTTTCTTCGTTCACTATCCCCAGAATACGGTGACGGGTGGTCTGGGCCTTCGGAGTAATGATGGAAAGCTTTTCACCGATCAGGGCATTCATTAACGTTGATTTACCCACATTGGGCTTACCTATTATACTTACAAAACCTGCTTTGTGCGACATCGAAATATTTTTTAAAATAAATTTGCACTACAAAGAAACGAATTATATCTTTGCATTCCAATTCGGAAGAAGAGTTAAGGATTTAATATTCACTTTTGAAATTGTATAAAGTGCGGGGTGGAGCAGTTGGTAGCTCGTCGGGCTCATAACCCGAAGGTCATCAGTTCGAGTCTGGTCCCCGCTACCTAAGAAGTCGTAACCTTTAGGGGTTATGGCACTTCTTAATGGCCCGTTCGTCTAGGGGTGAGGACGCCAGATTTTCATTCTGGAAACAGGGGTTCGATTCCCCTACGGGCTACAGTATCGCTTATGGTAAATAGGTGGTTTATTTGAAAAGATATAGTGCGGGGTGGAGCAGTTGGTAGCTCGTCGGGCTCATAACCCGAAGGTCATCAGTTCGAGTCTGGTCCCCGCTACCTGGGAAGTATGGATAATACTTCATTTTAATGGCCCGTTCGTCTAGGGGTGAGGACGCCAGATTTTCATTCTGGAAACAGGGGTTCGATTCCCCTACGGGCTACGATCCCGCTTTACGATAAGTAGAGCGGGATTTTTGCTTTTATATGGGTTTAAATAGTATGACAAGCGGCTGAACATGAATAAAATTGATGTCTTCGTAGAATTTCATTGCAGGCATAAATTTATGAGTCATTAAAGTAATGGTTGTTAGCTTCTGTTCTAAGGCGTATTTCTCCATATGTTCAATCAGTATCCGGCCAAATCCTTTTTTTTGCAGGTGAGGAGCAATAAATAATTCATCAATATAGAGTTGTTTTCCTGTCCACCAGGTTTTGATATGCGCAAAGACGGCTCCGGCAAGCTCCTGCTCGTGGTATAGCGCAAAGCCTGTAAATTGAGCCTGAGACATGTACTCACTGAGATAACTGACTGCATCTTCTGAGCTCCAGTGGTAATTCCAGGGCGCCTGATTGTAGGCCTTTTTTAAGGTCTCAGCGCAGATTTCAATATCATTTCGGGTAATGGACTCAATGATCATATAACTTGCTTTTTGGATTGGGCTTCATCTAAGGCTTCCTGTAATACCTGTGCAAGCTCTTCTACATTTGGTGCCTTGAACATGGTGTCATGGTCTCCTGTAACTTCAAAAACTTTAACACCCTTTCTGGCATATTTTCGCCAGCCCAGGTATTTGAAATCATCTACAAAATAGGGGCGGGTCTTCGCTTTGAAAAGATAAATATAGTTGTCAATTGGACTGATCTTGTAATTTCGCAGTGCAGCTGCGTTTCTTTTGCTGATCAATTTCATCTGCATGGTAATGTCGCTCTCGGCTTCTTTTTCTTTTTGCAGACCAAGCCAATTCAATAATTCTTCTATTTTTCTGGAAAATAAATGGCGTTGATACTTTAATACAGAGGAAGGGTCTTTGATCAATGATTTAAGCTCCCAGTAGAATTTAGGAAATTGTCGGATGATCTTCTTAGGAAGTTTAACAGACCATGATTTGTTATAGAAAATATTTTCTGTATTTGTATCAAAAATGCCCAGAAGTTTTACTTCCTTACCGGCAAGCCTGAGCTGCTTTTCCATTTCAATAGCAACATATCCACCAAATGAATAACCTGCAATCGCATAGGGGCCGTCTGGGTTATGCGCTGAAATCTCTATGATATAATTCCTGGCGATATCAGCAATCGTCTCTATTTTTTCATCGATTTTATCCAAATCTTTGGGCTGCAGGGCATAAACGGGTTGTTCCGCATCTACATATTTTGCTAGAGCTTTAAAGTTCAGCACATGAAGGCCATCACCATGTATAAGATATAAGGGTATTTTATTCCCGGTTGATTTTAAGGCAACTAAGCTTTCATTTTTTTTCGTTTTATACTCCTCTAACG
>NZ_JAELTV010000245.1 GCF_016429005.1 Pedobacter sp. ASV19 | reverse complement strand
CCCCCCCCCCCCCCCCCCCCCCCCCCCCCCCCCCCCCCCCCCCCCCCCCCCCCCCCCCCCCCCCCCCCCCCCCCCCCCCCCCCCCCCCCCCCCCCCCCCCCCCCCCCCCCCCCCCCCCCCCCAACACCCCTTTTTTACGTTCGTCGGCAGCGTCAGATGTGTATAAGAGACAGAAATATATAGAGAATGGCTCTTATTTAAGATGTAAAAGCATCACACTGGGGTATAAGTTGCCGGAAAATATCTTATCTAAGATTCATTTAAAATCACTCCGCTTGTATGGTCAGGTTACCAACGTATTCACCATCACAAAGTATACAGGATATGACCCTGAAATAGGATCATGGAATCCTCTGGCAGCAGGTGTGGATAATGGATATTATGCGCAGCCACGTGTATTTACTATTGGTGCCAATATCTCTATTCTAAACAAATAAAACTAAGATTATGAAACTTACTAAAATATTCATGCTCCCTTTTTTAATCGCTGTTATCATTAGCGGCTGTAGAAAAGACTTTCTGGATCGGGCACCATTATCACAAATAACGACAGATAATTTTTATAAAAGTTCGTCTGACTTGAGGCTGGCTACTGCTGCTATCTATGCGCAGCCATGGTCAGATTGGAATAATTTTCCATTGTTGGGGATTGGCGATATTTTAAGTGGGAATATGTTGCAACCTTATAATGCTGATCTGGCTCAACTGACTTCATTTTCGATAACCAGCGATAATGGACAAATCAGTTCCTCCTGGCGCTGCTTTTATAAAATAGTGGCGCACTGTAACACCAATATAAAAGCAATCAATACGAAGTTACCAGATAGTGTGCCTGTAAAAAATAAAAACGGTGCGCTTGGTGAATTGAAATTTTTGCGCGCGACCGCATATTTTCATTTAGCTCAGTTATGGGGTGCGGTACCAATTATAGAAGATAACGATAAACTCATCAAAAATCCCTTATTACCACGTCATAAACTTAGTGATGTCTATAAATTTATGATTAATGATTTAAGGTTTGCCACAGCATACTTACCAACTCGTGATCAGCCAGGCCGCTTGACAACTTGGGCTGCTCAGGGCATGCTGGCCAAGGTATACCTAACAAGGGCTGGAATTGGGGGAAGCAGAAGCCAGACAGATTTGGACAGTGCTGCTTTTTATGCAAGAAATGTAATCAATTCAAGTGGTCTGACATTGTTGCCAAGTTATTATAACCTGTTCCGAACACAATTTAATGATAATTCTGAGTCACTTTTTGCCTTTCAGTGGGCACCTGGTGTTGGTTATGGCAATGGTAATGCGATTCAGACCCAGTTTGCACCAAGTGGAAGCGTGGTACCTCCCGGTGGTGGATGGGGTGGTGCTATTGGACCAACTTTTGACTTAGATAGTTTATATACTCCACAGGATTCAATACGCCGCAAAGCTACCTTTATGCTCACAGGTGACCATTATCCAGAATTAAATGCTGCCGGAGGTGGCTATACTGCAACAGCTTGTAGTGTGAAAAAGCATATCGTTGGTACTGCTGCCGATAATAATTCGCCAACAATGGATATCTGGTCCTCTCCAGAACATAATGCCATATTACGACTGGCAGACGTCTATCTGGTATATGTTGAAGCACTATTGGGCAACAATAGTTCCACAGTAGATGCGGAAGCCTTAAGAGTTTTTAATATGGTCAGAAGAAGAGCAGGCGTTGACCCAGTAACCACCATTACAGCAGAATCACTCAGAAATGAACGAAGGATTGAACTGGCATTTGAGGGACAGTACTGGTTTGACTTGGTTCGTCTATCGTACTATAATCCACAAGGTGCTATAAAATTGCTAGGTAATCAAATTTTACAGAATACCCGGGTGCAGTTTACGTATGATCCGGCTACAGGTAAAAAAACTAAATCTACGAATGGCATTGTGATTACACCGCCAACCATTGCAACATTTACATTGCCTATACCAGCAACAGAAGTAACTGCCGATCCGAAATTATTGGACGCTCCAGTAGCATATTACTAACCTGAATTATTTATTCTTAAATGAAAAGTATGAAAAAGCTATTAAACAAAGCCAATACTCAATTTTTACTTGTTTTATTTGCAATAGTGTTCTTTATACAACAGGGTTGTAAAAAAGACAAAATATCCACTAGTGGTACGCCAGTGATTACGGGCATTCGCAACTATGTACCCAGTCCGGGCGACTCTGTTTTAACTAAGGTGGGTACTGGAAAATGGGTTGTTATTTCAGGACATAATTTAAGAGGTGCTCTTAATATTTATTTTAATGGAGTGAAAGGTTCTTTTAATGATGCCTGGTTTTCCGACACAAGTGCTATTGTATTATCACCAGAGGTGATTCCCTTTCCTTTAGTGGAAGCTTCTCAACTTAATACTATACGTTATGTAACTACACATGGAGAAACCACATTTTCGTTTCCTATTGTGGCTCCTGCTCCGACAATTTCGGGGATTTCTAACGAAAGTGCCAATCCTGGCGATTCGGTTAGGATTAATGGATTTAATTTCTTTTTTATTCAACATGTAAGCTATGCAGGTGTAGAAGTTACAGGCTTTACAGCTTCCAGTGACGGTACATCTATTAGCATGGCCGTGCCTGCAGGTTTGACAACAAGTGGTCCTGTTTCCGTTACAACAAAATCAGGATCAGCCAAAACCTTCTACAATGTTCACGATTATATTACTGGTGTATTAAATAATTATGATGGTGTAAATAATTTTGCATGGGGTTCTGATGTTTCAAACAGTTCTGTGAATTTTCCGGGAAACAATGGTAATTATGGAGTAATGAGGGCTTCAAAAGTACCCGCGGGAGATGGAAGTTGGTGGGAAAACGGGCGGTCAGTTAATACAAATGAAGTACAATGGGTGCCTACGGCCAATTTACAAGATTCAATAAATAATTATGCTTTGAAATTTGAAATAGCTGTTAATAAGCCATGGATAAACGGTTCCATTCAAATTGTTAAAGATTTCTCTTTTAATTATATGGCTTTATACCGCCCGTGGCGAAACAGTAATGGGTCAAACACTCCTTATAAAACAAATGGTTGGCAGACAGTTACAGTTCCATTATCTAATTTTCTAAATAATAGTGTGCCAGCTTCGACATTAACAGACTTACTTGGTTCGGGGGGGAAAGGCGCTATTAACTTCATGTTTATGAATGACGGCGCAAATGTAGTTACAGATTTTGAAGCTGCGATTGATAATATCCGGGTAGTTAAGGTTAAATAATTAATAATAAAGATAAAATAATGGATCATTTCGGAAATATAAAAATTAAAGGACAACAGTACATCTTAGTACTGTTGATGCTTACATTACTTACTGCATTTTGTAAAAAAAAGGAAGAAGCTCAATCGCTGCCCAGTGTTTCTTTATCTGAAGTAAATGCCTTGTATCCTTCTTATAATACATCGCCAAAAGCACCAGATCAAACGGGCATGGGCAGTACAGCTGTTCAGCTGGCTGCGAAAATGCATTTAGGATGGAATATAGGTAATACCCTGGAGGCTGAAGGTGGCGAAACGGGCTGGGGTAATCCTCAAATTACCGAATCGTATGTCAAATTTTTAAAACAGACGGGCTTTAACGCTGCAAGGCTTCCTTGTGCATGGAACTGGCATCATTTAAGCGACCCCTCAAAAGCGAAAATTGATCCTGCGTGGCTTAGCAGAGTAAAAGAAGTAGTTCAGTATTGCGTAAATAATGATATGTATGTGCTGCTCAATATTCACTGGGATGGTGGCTGGCTGGAAAAGAATATCAACGCGCTTAAGAAAGACTCGGTTAATGCCAAGCAAAAAGCGCTTTGGGAGCAGATTGCGACAACGATGAGGGATTTTGATGAGCATTTGATATTTGCCGGTGCAAATGAACCTCCTGCGGAAAATGCAGAACAGATGGCAATATTGAACAGTTATCACCAGACATTTATTAATGCTGTCAGGTCTACAGGTGGAAAGAACAGTTATCGGGTGCTGGTGGTTCAGGGACCTGGCACTGATTTCGAGAAAACCAATAATCTGATGAATACCCTTCCCTCAGATCAGGTTGCTAATCGAATGATGGTTGAAGTGCATAATTACACGCCGTCCCAGTTTACAATCTTAGAGCAAGATGCAAGCTGGGGCAAAATGTTCTATTACTGGGGGACAGGTCGCCACTCTACGATCCAGCCTGACCGTAATGCAACCTGGGGTGAAGAGAGTGAGCACACAAGGCTGTTCGGCTTCATGAAATCCAAATTTATTGATAAAGGCATTCCTGTTATACTAGGAGAATATGGTGCATACAAGAGGGGAAATTCAAAAAATGTTCCTTTAGATCTGGAAACACATAATGCTTCAGTAGATTACTGGAATAACTATGTGACCAGGCAAGCTATTCAATTTGGTCTTAAGCCTTTCTTTTGGGATACTGGTGGTGCATTAGACCGTAGAAATAATAAGGTGCTGGATCAACCTACTATAGATGCCCTTATCTCAGGATCCAAATAAGTAATGACAATCACAGTTAAGAGATAGCTGGCACAAATACAACAAACACACAAATGAAAAAAACTCTTTTTTTACTGGCAATCACGTTCTCCTCTTTTTTAGGAAGAATCACAGCGCAAAGTTCAAAACAGAATAAACCAGTAGTTCAGGAACGAATAATAAGTATTGATTTTAACAGGGCCGCAGGGAAACTGAATACGATGTTTAATGATTGCGTTGGGGCAGGCCGCGCCAATGAGGGGCTTCGGGCCGATTGGCAAGAACAACTCGCGTATGTTAGAAAAGAGTGCGGTTTTAAATACATCCGTATGCACGGTCTGTTAACAGATGATATGGCCGTGTATACTGAAGACAATAAGGGCAACCCACAGTATAATTATATGTATGTTGATGTATTATTTGATTTTTTGCAAAGTATTGGTATAAAACCTTTTGTCGAACTTGGTTTTATGCCGGGAAGGCTGGCAAGTGGACCTGAAACTATTTTCTGGTGGCGCGGTAACGTTACTCCGCCAAAAGATTATGAAAAATGGGCGGGTTTAATAAAGAATCTTACAGAACATTTTACCGAACGCTATGGTGCGGATGAAGTAAAAACCTGGTATTTTGAAGTGTGGAATGAACCCAATCTTTCTCCAGGATTTTGGACAGGAACACAAGAAGATTATTTTAAATTATACAAATACTCAGCCCAGGCAGTTAAAAGCGTAAATAAAGAATACCGCATTGGTGGCCCCGGTACTGCAGGAGCAGCCTGGGAACCCGAAATGATTGAATATTGCCATAAAAACAATGTACCCATAGACTTTATAAGTACCCATGCTTATGGCGTGGGGCAAGGGTTCCTGGATGAATACGGACAAGGAGGTACTGTACTCGATAAAAATCCAATGAGTGTGAGCAGCGATGTACTTCAATCAAGGAAGGAGATTGCAGAATCACCAATGCCAAATTTAGAGTTGCATTATACGGAATGGAGTTCATCGTACACTCCAGCTGATCCGTTTCATGATAGTTATCATAGCGCTGCATATGTCCTGCAAAAAATAAAGCAGGTAGGAAATGCGGCCAATTCTATGTCATATTGGGTTTTTACCGATGTTTTTGAAGAACCGGGCCCGCGCTTTACGCCTTTCCACGGAGGTTTTGGAATGTTGAACACACAGGGCATTAATAAGTCTGTATTTTATTCTTACCAGTTTTTAAACCGTTTGGGAAATATTGAACTGGTAAATAAAGATGCTGCTTCATGGGCTTGTAAAGATTCATCTGGAAACGTGCAGGTACTGGTCTGGGATTATACTTATACACTTCCAGATTCAACCAATAATCAACAATATTATATCCGTAACCTTCCTTCAAAATCAAAAGGAAAATTGAAGATAAATATTGATAAAGTGCCCGACGGTAATTATGCGCTTGAAGTGTATAAGGTAGGCTATAAAAACAATGATGCCTATTCAAGCTATCTCTCTATGGGAAAACCATCGCAACTTTCTAAACAGCAGGTTGAACAGATAAAGAGACAAAACGATGGCTCGCCAATTTCTAAGGAGATGATTACCGTAAAAGAGGGGCATCCTTTTCTCAAAGAACTGGATCTCCGTGAAAATGATGTTTTCTTTCTCAATTTAATCAAGCTTTAGATGAACATTTTCTTTCAGAATTATCTTAAATATTAATAGATGGAAAAAATAATGAGAATAAAGATGCCAAGATCGTTTATGTTTTTTATGCTATTCCTTTTTATTCAGGTACAGGGTTATGCTCAAATTACTTTACCGAAAGTATTTGGCGATAATATGGTATTACAAAGAGGTATTAAAATTCCGGTTTGGGGAAATGCGGCTCCTGGAGCTGATATAACTGCCATACTTGGGGAAATCCGTGTCACCACAACAGCAGATGTGCAAGGAAAGTGGAAGGTTCTTTTCCCGAAATTTAAAGCTGGCGGCCCCTACGAACTCAGAATTTCTGAATTGCAGAAACCAGGTACGGAAATAAAACTGAGTGGAATCCTTATTGGTGATGTATGGCTGGCCTCCGGACAATCCAATATGGAGTGGCAGGTGCAGCAGGCTCAGGATGCAGCTAATGAAATTGCAAATGCTGATTTTCCGAATATACGCTTCCTTCAGGTAGAACACCGTAAGAAATTAACTCAGCAGCAAGATATCCCCGCTGGTAAATGGAAAGTTTGCAACTCTGAAAATGTGTCACAATTCTCGGCCGTTGCCTATTTTTTTGCCCGAAAAATATATAGGGATCAGCATGTTCCTATTGGTATTATTCAGAGCACCTGGGGAGGGACGCCAATAGAATCCTGGACAAGCGGGGAAAAGCTGCTCAGTTCATCGATTACCAAAAAAAAGATACTTGCCAACGATACGTTGAATGAGCAACTTTTGGTGAAAGATAGTCTAGACCAGGTCCACGGCTGGGATATTATGTACCATCCAAAAAATAACATCGACAGAATAATACCGGAATTTGGATATAACGATTCCAGCTGGCCGGTTGTTGAAATGCCTAAATTGATCAAGGATTTTGGGATCGGAAATTACGAAGGGATGATGTGGATACGAAGAAAGATAGTTTTACCTGAATCTTTTTCCGGCAAGGATTTATCACTCCACATTGGCCGTCCAGAAGTAAACTATTCAATGTATTTTAATGGTGAAGAAATCTGTAAGACGATATGGAACAGTGACCCGGGACAGTCCTATTCCATTCCGGCTAAATTGGTGAGAAAAGGTGAAAATATTGTTGCGTTAAGATTGGCTATGTTATGGAATGGGGGAGGGCTGAACCCACCTGCAGATGAAATTTATATTACCTGTCTCTTATACACATCTGACGCTGCCGACGAACGTAAAAAAGTGGGGGGTGGGGGGGGGGGGGGGGGGGGGGGGGGGGGGGGGGGGGGGGGGGGGGGGGGGGGGGGGGGGGGGGGGGGGGGGGGGGGGGGGGGGGGGGGGGGGGGGGGGGGGGGGGGGGGGGGGGGGGGG
>NZ_JAELTV010000244.1 GCF_016429005.1 Pedobacter sp. ASV19 | reverse complement strand
GTGCGTGTGCTGCAAGGAAAAGTGCTGGATGTAGCGGTTGATATACGCAAAAACTCCCCTACCTACGGTCAGCATTACAGCATAGAGCTGAGTGGCGAAAATCATAAACAACTCTGGGTACCGCCAGATTAAACACCACAAAAGCAAGAATAGGTAGAAAGGCAAAAACAATAGGTAAAGCAGCAATAATTAACTCTCAGCCTTCCATCTCAATATAAAGTTTCTGGTCAATTACATCAAAAAGCAGGTGTTTGAGGCTGAGGGCTGTACTATTTCATATCCAATTTTCTGGAATAAGCAACAGTGTGGCGTTGGGTTTCACAGATTGATCTTCAATGAAAAAGGCACGATGAACTCGTGCCTTTCATTCCTTAAGGTTTAGGTGTCTCGGGAGCTTTCCCTATCAACTCCATAAACTGATCCAGTTTCGGCGTTATGATGATCTGTGTCCGTCTGTTTTTGGCCTTTCCCGCCTCATTGTCATTTCCGGCAACAGGATTATACTCACCTCTTCCTCCAGCGGTTAAACGTTTAGGATCCACCCCATAGTTATTCTGCAGGGACTGCACTACAGAAGAGGCTCTAAGAGCACTTAAATCCCAGTTGTTGCGGATATTGACCTGTGAAATAGGCACATTATCGGTATTACCTTCAATCAGCACATCATAATTCTGGTAATCTTTAATAATCTTGGCAATCTTACTCAGTGTTGCTCCTGCTTTATCGGAAATCTCGTAGCTGCCCGATTTATACAGCATATTGTCAGAAAGAGAAATATAGACCACACCTTTCAATACTTTCACATCTACATCACTCATTTCTTCCCTGCTTAAAGAGCGGGTCAGATTATTTGTCAAAACCATATTCAGGGAATCGCTGGTATTCTTAACATTCACCAAATGCTGTATATACTTATTAGAGGCATTGATCTCATCTACGAGTTTAGAGATATTCACGTTTCCTTGTTTACTATTGTTTAAGCAATTATTCAAGGCCTCCTGAAGCGCTGCGACATTAGAGCGTTCCGACGCAATCTGCTCTTCTAAACTTTTCACCCTGGTGCTAGAACCTGAAAGTTCCTGCTGGCTGTTCTGAAATTTCTGATTCAGTTCATGGTTCTTGTCCTGTAACTGATTGTAATTTGCCTGTAACTCATTGAATTTTTTATTGCTGACACAGCCTTGAGTCAATACAGCTGCGATAAGTGCAACACAAGGTATTATGGGGAATTTCATAAATTTAAATTTTCTATTAAAACGTAACAGTTGGTATTCTATTATTGTTTTGCCTATTCAGTTAGTTTACTACTGTACCCTATCAAAATTTCTATAATGACAATACCTTTTTTCCGTATTTATCGTCTATTACAATTTCTACGGGGAAACTATCGGCTGGAATCTGCGTTGGGAACCAGTTCCTGCCAAATTCGGCAAGAATAAGTAAACCCTGATCATCACCCAGTGCGGTAAATTTTTCATCGCGGGGCTGTTTCGCAAATACAGGTAAGCCATAAGCTGCGATCAACTGATCAGCCAGTTCAGACACCTGGTCTACAGCAACTCCAATCTCGCTGATGCATTCTATTGCCTGGGTGGAGAAAGCCTGATCCGATTTGTTCCGTAAATCATAACGGGCTATAAACTCCAGTATATTCCCATTATTATCAAGAAAATAAATCGCCTTTGCATTCCAGTTCTCAAAATCTGCAATCACTTTATTTTCAGGAAGTCTCAATAATTCAACCCTCCCTTTTGCCCATTCAACAGCCTGTTCAAGCTGATTCTGGGGAATATTGAAAGCAAAATGGTAAACGGGTGTTTCTATATCATCATTTTGTACAAAAGTCAGAACCGACCGCCCTGTTTCGATACTGATGCTGTAATCTTCATTGAAGATGGGCTCCAGTTGTAACACTTCTTTGTAAAAAGAGGCTGTTGCGTTAATATCGTTTGTGCTAAGTTTAATTTCCTGAAGCTTCATCTTTCTGTATTTCTACAATGATAAGAAAAATCTCCTCCTATCTGGTAATGGAAGCCAGGAAATGATCAACAGTCTTGTTAAGCGTTACAGGTACCAGTTCATCTGCAATACCGATAACACTGATCCGGGAGCGCAGGTTAAGAGAAATTAAGCCGTGCATCATAGACCAGATCTGCAAAGCACCTACTTCTGCACTTTTAAACCGGACAGCTTCCCTGCGCATGCAATTTTCCAGGCAATCTGTAAAGTAACTAAATACTTCCACATCTTTTTCGTTGTGGAGCATAACCCTACCTGTAGATTCATCCAGCACAGGAACAAACATGAGTTCATAAGTCTCCGGGTTTTCAAGACCAAAATTCAAATAGGTCTTACAAATTTCTTCCAGTCTTTTTAAAGGGTCTTTACTGGCTGCTTTCTGTTTAAATTCCTGGAGAAGTAAATGGTACGCTTTAGGCTGCAGGTCATACAGCATTTTCTCATTTCCCTTTGCTGCCAGAATTTCGGCTTTCATCAACTCCTGATGTTGTTCTTTTATTTCAGACATAGACTTGAATTTTACAGATAAACAACAGCAATTTAGTGATTTTGGTTTTATTTCCCAATTCCAGAACCTGGTTATAAACAATAAAGCGGTTAAAGCACCTGCCTTAACCGCTTCATGATTTAGTGTTCCTAAATTACAACAATCTAAAGTTTATGGCGCTCCAGATAATCCTTTACAGTCTGATCCAGCAACCTCGCATTTTCTGGAGTATTTCCTGCAAATCGCTTTAAGATTACCCCATTTTTATCAATTAATATCTTCGTAGGAAATACGGTGATACTATATTGATTCAATATCCCCCTCGATCGCTCCGATCTGCTGGTATTGCTTAACACATTGAGCCAGTTCATACCATCTTCTTTCATCGCAGTGGTCCATTTTTTATAATCTTCCTCCGCTTTACCAGACTCACTGGAAACCCCTAAAATTTCAAAACCCTCGTTTTTATACTCCTGATACAGCTTTTTAAGGTGCGGATGGCTGGCTCGGCAGGGGTAACACCAGCTTCCCCAGAAATCCAGCAGAACCAGTTTGCCCTTCAACGAAGATAAACTGACCTCTTTACCTTCACTATCCTTTAATTTAAAATCGGGTGCAATTGTCCCTATTGCTGTTCTTTTGGCTCCCTGAATTCGGGTCCAATAAGCTTTACCTTCATCCGAAGCCTTTAAAGAGGGCTCCAACTGGTTAAATAAAGGTTCGATTTCTCTTGGATCCATTAAACTCCGGGTATATTCCATTAACATATCCAATGCAACACCCGATTGTAAATGAGAAAGCATAAAGGCTTTCCTTACCGAGTCCATCCGACTTTCATTGACATACATCTTTTTAGTGTAAGCTGCTATTGCAATACTATCCTTTCGCTCATATGCTGGCCGGCCTTCTTGCTTATACAGCATATCCCCTTCCTTGAAATATGGCTTAAGTATTACCTCAAGCTCCTTGGCATTTGCATCTGCCCGCGAGCCTTTAATAAGGCTCTGATCCAGCGTTTTTCTGGAATCTGCGGTTATAGCCCCTCTTTCCAGATAGAAAGTACAACTATATTCTTTTAAAAAATGCCTCGTGTTATAATAACTTTCTATACTATCAGGTACTTTTAACTGGAGTATGGCTTTAACAGGGTAAAGAATTGTCCCCTTAAAGGCGTATACCCCATTCACCATTTGGGCACTGTCTTTGATCTCTTTTCCGTTTTGTTTGAATTTCAGATAGATCATTTGATCAAGGGCCATTTTAGTATCAGCAACTTTTCCTGCAATAGAGAAGGACTGAGCATTCAGCATAGGCGCTCCTGCGCACAAGGCCAGGAGCAGAAATATCATTCGTTTTTTTAGTTTCATCATTTTCAACCTAGGTTTATTTAATTCTGAGGCATGTCCGGGTTAAAACCTAAAACATTGGTCGGGATTTTCAGCACATATTGTGTACTGTTTGGCCGCAGGGTCATAATAATCTTTCCGTTAGCATCGAAGCGATTTATCGCAGGAATCCTTTTTTCCACATCAAGCCTGCGCATGTCTATCCACCTCATTCCATTAGATGCAAGCTCATGTCTTCTTTCCATTAAAATTTGCTGAAGCACCATTTCTGCATCTGACGATTCATAAGGCTGATAAGGCTTTTTGTTACTCATGCGGGAAAGCCTCAATTCATTTAGATGTTTCAGGGCAAGACTGAGGTTACCGCTCCTGGCAGCAGCCTCTGCAATGATAAGTTTCATCTCAGCCACAGAAGTCCCGAAACTTGGTACCGGTCCCTGGGGGTAAAACAGGATATCCCCTCTTTTCAGTTTGGTAAAATCAATCGTTTCTACAGGTGCATAATTCAAACTCACATTCACATAATACATTTTCAAACGAAGATCTCCCTCGCTGAAGGTTTTCAGGAAATTGATATCTGAGGCCAGGGTCTGTACGGGAGTTGTTCCGTACCTTGCATAAATTTCCTGTTTACTCGCAATCATTGCCGGCATATCGCCCGGGGCAGCAAAAGTATTCAGGTCCAGCAACCCGTTGGCAGGATCAGCAAGCGCCAGTGCAGCATACTTTGCCGCCTCGACATAGTCATTCTTCCAGAAATAGGCTCTTGCGAGTACACTATAGGCTGCATTTACGGAACCCCTGAATTTATTCGGATTATTCCCCTTTACCAGGTCAGGAAGTGCCGCATTGATGTCGCCCAGAATCTGGTTGTACATAAAATTAACCGTGGCCCTGGCTGGTGTTTTTGTAGTGATATCCGTTGAGCTGACAAATGGGACTGATAAATCCACATCGGCAGTGGCTTTGTTATAAGGTTTTGCATACATATTCACCAGATAGAGGTACTCAAATGCCCGCCCCAGCAAAGCCTCGGCCTTCAGCTTCTTTTTTTCCAGTACTGACCCTGTAGTAGCATTTTCTACCTGGTTGATCACCGCATTGTATACATAAATGTTCGTATAAGCTTCTGTCCAGATCACAGGGGGTTTACCTGCATCAGCGGTTAATTGTTCCTGCCACAGATAGGATAAAGCATCAGAACTGTAATCATCCAACTTAATAGCAGGTTTATCACATTCGTCGGTCATTAAATTGAGGTAAGAATTGCCACTTGTAGTTAGTCCTCTGCCATTTAAAAGCAAATCAAAATCGGAAATGGTCTTTAGCATTACCTTTCCCCTTGGCTCTATATCCAGAAACTTTTTGCAGGAAGTACCACAAACCAGGATCAGAAGAAAAGCCAGTATATAGTGTTTATGAAAAATCATGATGTGGAATATTAAAAATTGGTGAATAAACCTAAAGTGAATGTCGGCACAAGGTTTCTTCTCATAAAAGAACCCGTGATCACACTGTAATTATATTTGTTAAAACCATGGGTATATAAATTTGTACCCTGGGCCTTGAGTTCAAAATTGCTGAACCCAATGCGTTTCAGGAAGGTGGAATTCAATCTGTAAGAAGCAGTCACGTCCCTTAATAACAGATAGGCCGCATTCACCACATAGGTGTCAGAGTTATTATAAACTGAATATATACGATTACTATCATAACTATAGGTTGCAGGAAAGCCCATTACATCCGTATTCTTTTCATCACCTGGATTTCTGAAGTAATTTTCTGCGCCTTCCATTGGCCGCATTGAACCTAGTGAAGGTCTTGGTATCCGGGTTTTGAATCCGGCATTGACATCGACCATAAAATAGAGGTAAAAAGGTCCGATATCAAAGCGGTTACTCATACCAAAGGTATAGGCGGGAATACTGTTACCAGAATAATCCAGATCCCGGATCCCCTCATCATTACTGATATAACTAAGCTGTTTTGCATTGTGATTCTGGTCATAGACTGTTGGCAGGCCAAGTGAATTTAATCCTGCAAAGCGATAACTGAACATAGAACCCACCGGATAACCCACAATGTAATTTGCAGCAACCGAACCATCAACATACTGATAATTGTATTTAAGGTTGTTTTGATATACATCGATGACTTTACTCGTATTGTAGCTGAAAGCAACTCCGGTATTCCAGTTAAAATCCTTGCGCTGGATCCAGTCGCCGTTAAGGGTAAATTCCAGGCCTTTATTTTCAATTCTGGCAGAGTTCAGGATCGTCGCTGCAGCACCTTTCGTCGGATCTATTGCGGCATTGGCCAATAGATCCTTGCTCTTTTTCAAATAATAATCTACGCTTCCGAAAATCCTGCTGAACAAGGTAAAATCCAGGCCGGCATTAAAATTATTGGTTTCTTCCCACCTCAAGGAACTATTTTCAAGGCTGATGATATTCAATGAAGTCGCGTTCGGCTGCGTACGGTTATTCAATGCATATTTCGCAACAATCTGAGGCAAACTTTCTTTAGATACATTTCCATTAAAGCCTTCAGACAGACGAAGCTTCAGACTGTTTACCCAGGTCAACGACTTCATAAAGGCTTCCTTTTCGATATTCCACGCAGCCCCAACTGACCAGAGCGGTTTAAACTGATATTTAGGATCGGTACCAAATAAATTGGACTGGTCTATACGTAAACTGGCCGAAAGGATATACTTGGACTGATAGGCATACACACCGTTAAAATAAGCAGAAACATATCTGTCCTCCTGATAGGCCTTATTAAACAAATTGGTATACCTCAATACTGGATTCTGCGGAAACCTCGAATTCGGCCAGTAATCGGTGCCCAGGATCTTGGTATAATCAACAGGCATTTGCAGCATGGTCTGTTCATTATATCCGAAATTCGCGAAACTGCTGGCTTCATTCACTATTTTACGCATTTCCGCACCAGCGATGAGATTAAGGGAGTGGTCTTCATTCAGTTTTTTATTATAACTCAGCTGGCCCCGAAACGTATAACCTAAAGTACTGGAAACCGTTGTCGTCTGATATCCTCCCCGTGGAAGGTTAAATAAAATGCTCCCGTTCTTCAATTCACTGTAATAATTCACATACTGCCGGCTTTGTGACGAATTTTCTGAAGCATAATGTAATTTGTTCTGATTGCTATATTCGTACACACCACCTAAAGTCAAGGTCAGATCCGGGATGATTTTATAACTCAGATCGCCAACGATCTTGTTCATGGTCAACTTATTGATATCCCGCTGTTCATTCAACTCGTTCAGCGGATAGTTTAGGTTGTCATAATAACCCTGGGCTATGATACCCGGATTGTATAAAGGGTTAGTAGGCGAACCAAAGAAAACCGGCAGTGGGTTTCCGTTGGCATCCTGAAAACGTTCAAATGATGCAAAATCTGTATAATTATACTTTGGTGCAGCGTTTGCCCTGGACTGACTGAAATCAGCCGTCAACCGAAAAGAAAGTTTACTATTGAAATTATAGGTTCCCCGTCCGGAAAGCAAAAATTTCCGGTCATCATTTTTTACCGAAGAAAATTGATTCCTTGTAAAATTAGAGGATATAAAATCTGTCTCTTATACACATCTCCGAGCCCACGAGACAGGAAGCAAAAGGGGGGGGGGGGGGGGGGGGGGGGGGGGGGGGGGGGGGGGGGGGGGGGGGGGGGGGGGGGGGGGGGGGGGGGGGGGGGGGGGGGGGGGGGGGG
>NZ_JAELTV010000243.1 GCF_016429005.1 Pedobacter sp. ASV19 | reverse complement strand
ATCTACACCGGCTAACGTTCGTCGGCAGCGTCAGATGTGTATAAGAGACAGATTTTGTTGTAAGCCAAAAAGAAGAAATCCCAATAAAGCAGTTTTGATCATCATATTATTTTAAGATTTGCTTCTTTCCACATTTCGCAATCTCAAAGCTTCCTTTTTAGACAATATAACTGCCTTAAAAACGACAGGATCTAAAGGCAAATCCTCCTTGTTTGTCGCAACACTGTTAATTTCATCAGCTATATTCATTCCTTCTACAACCTCTCCAAATACAGTATAGTCCTGATCAAGATGCGGAGTCCCTCCTATAGTTTTATATATTTCCCTTTGCTTTTTAGAAAATTTTATCCCTTTCTTCATTTCAATGGCATCTAATTGCGCGTCTGTTTGCTTTTTACCGGCAACCAGATAGATTTGAGATAAATAAGAACTCTTCTCCGGATTATCGTTTCTCCCTGCACCAAGAGCTCCCTTTTTATGAAAAAGATTCGACTTAATCTCTGCCGACAGACGCTTTGGTGCGTTTTCAGGGTGTTGCTTCTCTCGGTCCAGAATCACCTCATCCAGTTCACCTCCCTGACTAACAAAGGATTTAATTACCCTGTTGAAGGCAGCCTCGCTATAGGTTCCATCCTTAATGGCCTGTAAAAACATATCCCGGTGCTTAGGGGTTTGATCGTAAAGCATCAGGGTAATATCCCCTTTACTTGTCACAAGCCGCACAAAAGTTGATTGAGCTTTCAGCGCACAGATAAAGAGCATAAAGATAAAAGAGAGTGCAAGTGTTTTCATGATTCTGATTTAGAGTAACAATAGTTGGAAATACTAATATAACAGTCTTGCTTTATTTTTTCCACAGCTTATATAACTTAATCTTATATTTAGCCCCATAGATTATAATCCCTTAAAAACACAGGAATGAACAACTGGTTTAAGCACAACAGCCTCCACTTCATTATCATTGCCCTATTTTTAGCCATTTGCTTTGTCTACTTTAATCCAGTTTTCGAGGGAAAAACGCTCGGACAGAATGATGTGACCAGAGCACAATCTACGCAAACAGAAATCAACGCTTACAAGGCGAAGGGAACAACCATACTTTGGACAAACCAGATTCACGGAGGAATGCCAACTTATCAGATATGGGCACCTTATAAGTCTAATCTGACTTCCTGGATTGTAAACGCGATTAACTATACTTTTCCAAAACCAGCTGGTATTGTCATAATTTTATTACTCGGCGCCTATCTACTGTTCTGTGTCCTTAAACTTAATCCCTGGCTGGCGGCAGCAGGTGCTATCGCTTTTACTTTTTCTTCTTATAATATAATTTTACTGGTCGCAGGTCATGCCAATCAGGCTTTTGCTATCGCCTTTTTTGCACCTGTACTCGCAGGTATTCTTTTGGCATTCAGGGGTCGGTATCTTACCGGAGCAGCGTTAACTGCTTTGTTCCTTGCTATGGAAATCAGGGCGAATCACATTCAAATGACTTATTACCTCATGCTGGCATTGATGGTACTGGTCGGCATTGAACTTTATCATGCTATCCGGCAAAAAACAACCGCTAACTTCGGAAAAGCCATGGGGTATCTTGCAATTGCAACTTTGCTTGCTGTGGCGGTAAATGCATCTACTTTATGGAGTACATATGAATATGGAAAAGACTCCATCCGTGGCAAATCCAACCTGACAACCACGAAGGAACCAAGTAATGGACTGGATAAAGAGTATGCTTATCAATGGAGTCAGGGATTGGGAGAAAGCATTACCTTTCTCGTTCCAAATGCGTATGGTGGCAGTACCAGGGGTTCGCAAAATAAAGATTCAAATGTAATCAAAGCCTTAACAGGAGTAGGTGCAGATCCGGAGCAAGCGCAATATATTGCCAATGCAATGCCAATGTACTGGGGAGACAAGCCCTTTACAGAGGGCCCCTTCTATTTTGGAGCCGCCATTTGTTTCTTATTCGTACTTGGCTTGTTTATCGTTAAAAACCATTTAAAATGGTGGTTATTGGCAACCGTTGTCCTCACCCTGCTTTTATCTTTTGGTAAAAACTGGCCACTGGTTTCTGATCTTTTCTTCGATTACTTCCCTTTGTACAACAAATTCAGGGCGGTTGAATCTATACTCGCCGTGGCAGGCTTATGTTTCCCTATACTGGCTCTTCTTGCTGTTAACGAGATTATCACCAGTAAAAATAAGGTTGAATTGTTCAAAAAAACAAAAGTAGCTTTTTATATCACAGGAGGGCTGAGCCTGATCATTGCCGTCGTTCCCGGCTTACTGCTTTCCTTTAAAAGCAACAGTCACGAGCAGTTTATAGGCCAATTGTCACAGATGCTTAAAATTGATGCTTCTACAGCCAATTCCTTTGGTAGCGCTTTGGTTGAAGACAGAACTGCCGCTGCTAAGGCAGATGCGCTCCGTTCCTTTCTTTTTATTGTTGTCGCATTTGGACTCCTATGGGCCTATCTAAAAGATAAGCTAAATGCAACGCTGTTATCTGCAGGATTTCTTGTATTGTTTACCATAGACATGTGGACAGTAGATAAACGCTATCTTAATCAGGACAGCTTCGTCTCCAAACAAGATATCGAACAACCCAAACCAAGGACCGTTGATGAAATTATTTTAAAAGACAAAGATCCAGATTATAAAGTAATAGATCTTACCGAGAATATTTTGAGCGATGCCACTACCCCTTATTTTCACAAATCTATTGGCGGTTATTCAGCTGCCCGCTTAAAACGTTTTGATGAATTGGTGCAAGCTCAATTCTCTAAAGGTATAAATCCTGGTGTTCTGAGCATGCTCAACACAAAATACCTCATCCACAACAATCCGGAAACCAAAATCCCTGATGTACAGGTTAATCCCGATGCTTGTGGACATGCCTGGTTTGTTAAAAACATTAAATACGTACAAAATCCAGATCAGGAAATGCAAGGGTTAAACAACTTTAACCCTAAAGAGCTTGCTATTGTCAATGAAAAATACAAATCTTTGATTACAAGCCCTACTACGGAAGCTGCTCCAGGTGATGTGATTCAACTGACAAGTTATGCTCCTGACCATATGATCTATCAAAGTAATAGTTCCAAACCTCAGGTGGCTATTTTCTCAGAAATCTATTATGACAAGGGATGGAAAATGCTGATCGACGGGCAGGAAAAACCATATTTTAGCGCAGACTATCTTTTACGGGCAGCACAGCTCCCTGCAGGAAGTCATAAAATTGAATTCGTTTTTCATCCTGCTTCCTATTATACCGGAGAGCACATTTCTTTAGCGGGCTCGGTATTACTTGTGCTGGCATTAGGTGCCTCTATATATTCAGAAAAGAAATCCAGAAAAACCATTAATCCTTAATTCACCAAAAAATATCACCATATTCTTTGTTGAGAGTAATTTTTTAAGGAATGTAAACCAAAACGGTTTATTGCCGTTATAGTAAAGATTGATGAAATGAAATCGTCATCAATCTTTACTATAACTCTATACTGATGAAGAAACTCCTTGTTTTTGATCTTGATGGTACACTTGCAGAAAGTAAAGCTGCATTGGATGAAGAAATGGCCGCACTCTTTAGCAAATTATTGAATATCGCTGATGTAGCAGTAATTTCGGGAGGAGACTGGCCCCAATTCGAAAAACAGGTCATATCCCATTTACCTTCGGGGAGTAATCTGGACAACTTATCTATTTTGCCTACCTGCGGAACAAAGTTCTATCAGCACCGTTCCTCCGGCTGGAAAAAATTATATGCAGAAGATTTTACAGATATGGAGAAGAAAAAGATCATCAGTGCCCTGGATCAAGCCTTGCAGCAATCGGGCTTTAAAGCAAAGCAAACCTGGGGCGAACAGATAGAAGACCGGGGAAGCCAAATCACTTTTTCAGCACTTGGACAACAAGCTCCGCTTGAGCCCAAAAAAGCCTGGGATCCTGACTTTGCTAAACGACAGAAAATAAAAATCTTGCTCGATCAGTTGATTCCTGAATTTTCTGTAAGGCTTGGTGGCGCAACCTCTATAGACGTAACCAAACCCGGAATCGATAAGGCCTACGGAATGTATAAACTGAGGGATATTTTGAATATTTCTATAGAAGAAATGCTGTTTATGGGCGATGCCTTGTTTGAAGGAGGAAATGACTATCCCGCACGTACAACCGGTGCAGATTGCATTCAGGTAAAAGATCCGGAAGAAACCAAAAGAGTAGTTGAAGCAATCATTGCCTGTCTCGGATCTGCTAAAACAGAAATTTCCTATGGCAATTAAAAATAATAAACCGGCATGACCAGAAAAATTATCCCTCTCCATGCCGGTTTATTTATTAACAAAGTATTTCTATTGAACTACTTTAATCTCTACTCTTCTGTTCAGTGCTTTACCTTCATCTGTACTATTGGAGGCAATTGGTTTAGTGGCACCAAAACCTTTTACAGTAAAACTGGAGGCGCTGATACCTGCATTTACCAGGTAGGACTTAACCGCATTAGCTCTATCAACAGATAAAGACATATTGTGCTCAGGCGTTCCTTCAGCAGATGAATTACCGTTCAAAATGAATTTCACAGAAGAATCTTTTCTCATTTCCGCAACAGCATGGTCTAAAGCCTGAATAGACTCTGTTTTCAAAACGTCTGAATTGAATTCAAACTGGATATTGCTGAAGTTATAATTTGGTTTTTCGACTTCAACTGGTTTTTCCGGTTCCTGTGCAGGAGGCTCTGGTTTCTTTTCTTCCGGCGGAGGTGTCTGTGCGACCGGGGCAGAAGCTGGTTTTGCTACAGCCTTCTTTGTTTTACAGGAATACATCGTTAAGGATAATGATCCCATAACGGCTAGTAATACTAGGGTTCTTGAAATTTTCATTTGTGTTTATTTGTGTTATTTGTTGTGTTCTTTTGGTATATAAAATTATACGCAAAATATAAAAATGTATCTGTAATGATACCATTTATAACGAAATATTTAACACGAACTTATATGCACATCAGTTTTTTATCTTCGGTGAGGAAAAATGCTATAGATTACGGCCATCAACAACTTTTACGTACGGTCGCTTTACTCCAATGACGACATTCCAAACATCAGCACCAATTTATTGTCCAGATATAGGTTTAAAGTTTGATCTGCAACATCATATCTGAAGGTTTTATCAGACATTAATTTCAACAGATCGCCTTCCAGCTTATTTTTCCTCTCGTCAGCACAAGCCATTAAGGTACTGCCTATTTGTTTAAAGGTGATTGTTGTTGCAGTCTTTTCAAATCCTCCAAAGAAATTATTACAACCTGCGTACCCATTGAAGCGAGCTTTATCTGCATCAAAAATTAAAAAAGCGGGAGAATTTTCCTGTGTTATGCCGTTTAGCTGGATCAGATTCCACTTATGTTTGGACACGAAGCTCCATACGCCATCTCCTTTAACGGGTTTTGTCTGTACCTTGTATTTTTTAAGGACCTTCTTTAATTTGTATTGGTAAGCAGATGCATCTGCTGGAACATTTATTCTCTTTGTTCTCTGTACCTGCAATACGTAACGGTAACCTGGTTTATATTTGAAACCAGCTATCTGATCATAAAAAAGCTCCCAGCTTTTGCTGTTTTTATACTTAACCTGGTAGCAGGTTTGCGGTGCCACACCTGTGCAGCTGGCCCGGTCTTCTTTCACCACCAGCCGGATGATATCGGCATGAGCGTATAGGTTAAGTCCGAATAACAAAATAAATATTAGTATTAATTTGAGCGCTGAATTTTTGAATAGCTGTTTCATATTGTATGTGTTTACTATAATGATGCCCATTAGTAGAGTTTTCCATAACGCACAAAAAAGAAGCCAGATGAAGTGATTGCCAATAGAAATAAAAAAGCGAAACACATCCTCCAATGTGCTCCGCTATCTAAATTAACGCTCTTGCATATATAAACGCCTTCAAATGCATTTTAGTTTACAAATGATAAAAAAAGTTGATGGAAATTAAAATTAAATCTTATTCATTCTCAAAATCAGCGAGATATTTTATAGCTCGATCTCCAAATGAATATCGTTTGGTTCCATTTTGAATAATTCTTCGTCCAGTTCTTTAACCAATATAGCATTGTTACCGGTATAAAAATCTACAGTATTTTTTGTTGGCGTTGCAGATATATATAATTTACTTGCACCAAATGCCTTTGCAATTCCCTTGCATTTCTGGAGCAATACCTGTCCTACTTTCTTACCTCTGGAATTTTTGCTCACATACAAAATATCCATCTTACAATAATCTTTATTTCGACCTCGTTTTCTCTTGTCCACAGATGCAACACCGATGATATGTTTATTTTCAAATACGGCGATAACTTTACCTTCCCAACTAATCAATTCCTGCTGATGTTTTATCATTTCTTCTAATTCCAAAGGATCAAATGAACCTGCTGAAATTGGAGTATCTATTAAAACGAGTGCCCCATTTTGGTACTGATAACTTGTAAATATCTTCTCCGAACGATCTATCTCCTTAAGATGGTAAAGTTCATTTTCTGTGAGTTCTTTATAAGTTATTTTTTGCATCACCAGAAGTTCATTATATAGAGTTTCGATACTTTCTAAATCGGAATTGAACAATTATTCCAGCCAACAATAATGGCTATAAATTTCAATTTAAATCTATTTTAACATTTTATTTGCAAAAGCTGAACTTTTACTTACTTTTGCCACCCAAGCCACACGGGGGATTAGCTCAGCTGGCTAGAGCGCTTGCCTGGCAGGCAAGAGGTCAGCGGTTCGACTCCGCTATTCTCCACCCATTGAAAGCTTCAGAAAATCTGAAGCTTTCTTTTTAAGACAAGTTGGGGGGATACCAGAGTGGCCAAATGGGACAGACTGTAACTCTGTTGTCGCAAGACTTCGAAGGTTCGAATCCTTCTCCCCCCACCCAAAAAAGCCTTTCAGTAATTACTGAAAGGCAAATATCAAATCACTTGTTCCTATTAAAGCTGCTGTTCTTGTCCTTGATTATGATATAGATTAAAATCCAGATAAGTAAGAAGTTATATTCCATCCCATTTCTTCCTCCCCCAACGACAAACCAGCCTTCTTTAAAATGAACCGTCACTATACCTATTATTAATATAAAGATAGTTAACCCTGCTGCAGGTTTTACGAATTTATTAGCCAGCAATAATCCGGCACAAACTACATGTGATACTTTTACCAACCAGGCCAGTGGAACCCCAATTGGCGAAAAACCAATCTTATTTAGAAATAAATTACCAAAATCGTTAACTCCTCCATCCAGCATCCCGGGTATACCATACTTCCGAAAGACATCTGGAGCGAAAATTCAAGATTTCAGTGGGTGTATCCCTTAAGAAATTTCAACGCATTGTTAAATTTGAAAAGGCACTTCAATTGCTTGGCAATGCTAAATATAATGATTTGACAAACATTGCCTATCAATTGAATTATACAGACCAGTCTCACTTTATTAAAGATTTCCGGACTTTTTCGGGGATGACGCCATATGAATTTATTAAAACTCAAAATCTTGGATCTGAAAGTTCATCATTTATTTATACTGCCTGTCTCTTATACACATCT
>NZ_JAELTV010000242.1 GCF_016429005.1 Pedobacter sp. ASV19 | reverse complement strand
CCTTCCTGTAAAAGTTAAAAGGTATTTGTCTTTGAAAACATAATTTGCACGAACATAAAACGAAAGCAAGGAGCTTTGGCTTGCGGGAATAGCTCCTTTTACCGAAACAGCATACGCAGCCGAACTCAGATTATTCAGATAATTATCATCAGGATAGCCCCTTCCTGTTGCAGAAAAGAAGTCACTGGTATTGTTTTCCCAAGAAGTTCCCGCAAGGACATTTAACCGGTTCTCTTCATTAAATTCCTTGTTCCAGGTTAGCGTATTCTCTATAAACGTACTTAGTGAACTGGAATGAGACTGAGAACCCAATCCTCCCTGAGAGTTTTCTCTTCCGTAAAAACCTCCAATTTCTACGTAACTAGGTACATAGTTCAACTGATTATAAGAACTATAATTAGCAGACACCGTACTTTTAAATTTCAAGTCTTTTAAAATATCATATTCTGCGGACAAGGAACCCATCAAAGTATAATCTTTTGCTCTGTTGGTACCTGAAGCAACTGCAAGAGGATTTTGAAACCCTCTGTAGTCATCATTAAGCACCCCCAAAGTGGTATAAGATCCGTCGGCATTAAAAGGCGAAAAAGTAGGAGGAGCGGTTAAAGCCTGTCCATATACCCCTTCAGTAATATTCGTTTTGGTAAAACCATAGTTCAGATTAGTGATTACCCTGAAACGTTTGCTAATTTCATTGTCCAGATTCGTTTTACCCGATATCCGGGAAAAATCAGTCCCTATTAAAGTTCCGTCCTGCTTGGTATAGTTTAAAGAAGTATAATAACGGGAACCTAAACCCCCTCCACTAACAGATACATCCGCATTCTGGGTTGCTCCTCTTTTTAATACCAGACCCAGCCAGTCTGTATTCGCATTTCCAAAGAAAGACGGATCATTTATAATACTTAAGGCCTGTTTTGCTGCACTGGTTGTTAAACTTAAATTTAACCGTTTGCGCTCATTAATGTAATTTGTTGCAGCCTCTTTTAATCCAGCCTTATATTGATCCGCATTCAATACCTTTTCTTTAACAGGATTATTAAAACCAACATAATAATTGGCATTTAACTGAGGCTTAGTATTTAATTTACCTTTTTTAGTCGTGATAATTACGACTCCATTTGCGGCCTTCGAGCCATAGATCGCCGTTGCAGAAGCATCTTTCAAAATATCAATACTTTCAATATCTCCAATATTTAAGCCTGCCAGGTTATTCAGTCCACGAGAAAATGAACCAGACACACTATTATTGAAGTCTTCCCCATAATTGGCCGCCTCAATAGGATTCACAATATCAGACTGTGCATTCATAAAACTATTGCTAACTACTGTTGGGATCCCATCAATAACATACAAAGGGTCATTTGTCCCCAACAAAGATGCTCCGCCCCGGATCCGGATCCGGATCGCTCCACCCGGAGAACCATCGGCCTTAGTCACCTGGACACCTGGCGCTTTTCCCGCAAGTGCATTATCAACACTCATAAAAGGAACATCTTTAATTTCACTTACATTCACTGAAGACACAGAACCGGTCAGGTCTTTTCTTCTGGTGCTGCCATATCCTACAACCACCATCTCGTTGAGTTTATTCAGTTCAGACTCCATAACAACAACCATCCCCTGTTTAGCTGGCAATTCTTTTGTTATAAAACCAACACAGGAAAAAACAAGAACCGCATCTTCGTCAGGAGCGTTGATAGAAAAGCGTCCTTCGGCATTCGTTGCAGTTGTTTTATTACTTCCTTTTATCTTCACACTGATCAGGCTCAGAGGATTTCCATTTACATCTCGAACAATCCCGTCAATCACCCTGATCACATTTTTAGACATGCTGGATTCAGGTTTAAAGTCTTTCACTTTCACCAAAATCGTCTTATCAAAAATACTATATGTAAAAGGCTGTCGATCAAAGATCTGCTCCAGTGCGGCTCCGATGGGTACACTGTTTAGGTTTAGGGTAACAGGATTCGATTTTTCTATCAATTGTGCATCATAAAGCAATTGATACCCACTTTGCTTCTTGATTTTGATCAGAACCTTTTCCAGAGATGCGTTTTTTTCGGACAAGGTGATCTGTTGAGAAAAACCTGCCGCAGAAACATGAATGCAGCAGATGATCATCATAATTGTGGTTAATTTCATAATTAAAATCAGTTTAGATTTTAAATCGGAGAAACGAATATTGCATTTTTTAAAGCAATGACATTCCTTGTATAGAATCTTGAAATTCATACATTTGTTAAGTTAAGGTTGTGGTCGGTTGATTGATTCGTTTAATTACTGATGTGCCTTAATAAAACCAGTTGCGTTCCAGCGCACCTGGTTTATTTTTTTTTGGCTTTGTATACATGTTACATAGGCTTAAATTTAGGTTTGCAAATATCTTTACGGTTTTATACGGTTTTACCCAACCGGAACATTAAAACTTATTTCTGTAGCTTGTTTACACTCTTTATCGGTGCACACCATATAAGTAACAGTTGCCTTGAGAACCGTCTTTTTAAGCAGTTTAATCTTTTGCTGAAAAACTACAGCATTCATAAAATAAAGCAGATCAAACTTATAAACATCACTATACTCTACAATAGGCTTAGGCTCTGCAATCTTACCGATAAGCTGATAATCTTTGGAGCCCACAAAAGCAAAGGTTGTTTTCTGAGGGCCACCTGCTTGCTGGTTTGTTGAATAGATATGCCAGTCTTTATCCATAACAGCCTTAAACACTACAACAACTTCCTTTGGACTAATTTTTTTCACTCCATAACTCCAGGTTACAGGATTGCTGATCTGTGCAGATGCCATGAATGCCATTAGCATTACACTTAAACTTAAAATGGTCTTCTTCATATTTTTACTTTTTCATTTTTATGGTGTTTTCTTCTATTATAAAGTTAATACGACTTGTTTCATAAAGCATTTTTAATACGCTGGATAAATTTGACTCGCGTTTTATAGTCCCGGAAAGCGCTCTATCCTTAGGAACATCACTGTAATCAACATGTACATTATACCATCTGGACAACTGCATCAATATATTCTGGAGTTTTGTTTTATTGAAAATAAACAACCCATCTTTCCATGCAGTAGCCATTTCCAGATCAGCAGGACTTATGGTTATCTTTTCTTTCAGTTCAGATTGTTCCCCCGGTTTTAAAACTGCGAAGTCCTTCCCCTCCAGGGGATTTGCAATTTTTCCTGAACGGCGAACCATTACAGCCCCTTTGAGCAAGGTGGTAATTGTTGTCTCTCCAGTGTAACTGTTAATATTAAAATGAGTACCCAGAACAAGTACCTCTTGCTGTCGGCTCTTTACAATAAAGGGTTGTTTTGCATTATGGGATACCTCGAAATATCCTTCTCCGCTTAAATCAACGCTACGTTCTTTTAAGCCTGCAAAAGAGGAGGGAAATTTAAGGACTGATGCTGCATTGAGCCACACTTTAGTACCATCTGGCAATATGACCTGATATTGTCCGCCATTGGGCGTTTCAATAGTATTATAGGCAGGCTTATCGTTCGCAGCCCCCCGATCAGACAACTGGTATATCAATTGACCATCTGCAGATTTCCGAATGGCCACCCCCGCTTGTTTAGCCAGTTCACCATTAGCCACATCCGTTAAGGTAATCTTCTTTCCATCTGCCAAAGTCAGATAAGCTTTGTTTCCCCCCGGAGCAACATCCTGTTGAACCAGTTCCTGTTTCCTAACTATAGAATGACTTTGATAAAAATACAATCCCAAACTCAAGCTAAGAAGCAGCACTGCAGCAGCAGCAATACGCGGCCAAAACATTATTTTTTTCTTTATTTCAACGTCCAGTTTCAATCTGTCCCAGATCTGATCTACTCTACGCTCCGCTTCTGCCTCCTCAAAATCTATCGTCTCTTCAGAAAGCCATACCAGGTACCAGCTTTCCAGCAGACCAATCTCCTCAGGAGTACATTGTCCTGCATCGAATTTTTCCAGTAATGTCTTTAATTCTTGTTTATTCATCTTTAATGAGGCGTTAATCGGTCGCTTAAATACATAGACCCTTAACTTAACGTCAACAGGTAGATGATTTTTAAAAAAAAATTAATGCCTGATCAGAAAGATCAAAAAAGTCAAAAACCCCAGTTTTGTTCTCAAAATTTTTAAAGCATTGGTGACTTGCTTCGAAACGGTTTGTTCAGAAAGATGAAGTTCCTCTGCTATTTCTTTATGAGAAAGATGTTGTTTACGGCTCATCTCAAATATTTGCCTCATTTTAACCGGAAGTGATGCAATTTCCTTTTCTATCTGGATCATGAGCTGATTTTCTCTGACCAGATGGTCCGTTACATTCACAGCCCGTTCACCGGCCTCAAAAAAAGACGAGAGATAAACGGACTCAATATCCTTATGGGATAGCAATTTGAAAATTCTGTTTCTAACTGCAGCATACAAGTAGCCAGCCAAATGCGTCTTCAAAACAAAGTTCTCTCTATTGTTCCATATCACGGCAAAAAGATCATGCACCAAATCTTCAGCTTCATCTGCATTTCTAATCCGCTTATAAGCATGCAGATACAAAAGGTATTTGTAACGGTTATAGATTTCCGTGAACGCAACCTGATCACCAGACTTCAATAAGTCAGCTAACTGATGATCTTCAAGTCTGCTATATAGATTCGTCATCTTAATAATACCGGACCACTATTTGGAACAATGTTAAAAAAGTAGAGGGGTTGATTTTGAGTAAAAATACAAATCCTTCAGATTATTCAATAATTATTCCTTATTTTTATTACGTAGCAAAACAAACGGCCCTATGGAAAGCCCTGAAATCTGTGAACATATCCAAGAGATCAAAAACCTGAAGCTTGCTAAAGAACTGGTTTGCGAAGAATGCATTAAAATTGGCAGTGACTGGGTGCACTTAAGGACCTGCCAAACCTGCGGTACCACACTCTGTTGTGATCAGTCTGCCCATGCCCACATGACCAATCATTACCACAAAACGCACCATCCTGTAGTTATATCTGCAGAACCAGGCGAGAAATGGCTATGGTGCTATAAAGATGAAGTCTTTGCTGATTATCAATAGTCCTTCCTACTGAGGACCTTCCCATAGATCCTCCCCCCATTTGGCTAATCCGGATCCAATTCCATAAGTACTTCTTAAGAAATCAAGCAGTTGGCCTTCCGGATTTTCCGACCGCTGAACTATAGCATAAGGCAATACGAATTCCCGTAATTCCGGATGATAATATGCTCCCGATGGCTTAACTTCACCATCTTTATACCCCTGAGGTTCTGGATACAAATAACAATAAAATGCGGCTTCCGGAAGCGCCTCATTTCCAGGCCAGAAACCTGAACTGCTCACCTCCCGGCAATAAGCTTCCTCTGCAACCCAATCGGGTAAACCAGGTACCCCACCAGGATGTTTAGGTGCTTTACGTCCGGAGAAGAAAGAAAGCGCCATATCAAAACTTCCCCAAAAGAAATGAATAGGACTACATTTCCCCTTAAATTCACTTCTAAACTGCATAAATACATTTTGGATGGAAAGCAGTGCCCGGTGAAAAGCAATCACCTCATTCTCTTGATAGGTATGATGAACTGTATCTGACTTAAAATCGATAGGCTCCGCGATCTCTACCGGAATAGATTTAATTTCTACCTCTATACCTAAACTTTTCAGGTCGTCAAAGATTTTTTTATAAAAAGCCGATACAGAAAGTCCATGCAAACTGAACCTCTTTGAAGCTCCGGTACTGGTGTTCATTTTCAATTCATGGCTTACAAAATCAAAATCAATCTGAAAATTTACTTCCTTGTACGGCATATTTTGTGTTGTCAATCCAGTTGGAGTAATGTGTAAAGTGATATGCCAGGAGTGATTTACCCATGGCAATGTCGCCAGTTTTATTTTCCCAACAATTTGGGTCCACAACTGCAAAGTCTCATAAGTAGATTTACCTTTTTCATAAGAAAGTACTGGCCATTGTGTTTTCATCAGTTTTACAATTAGTGGTGTTTTGCTATATCTCATTAATATTCATAAGCCTTTAATAATTATTTGTTCTTAAAGCTTTACTTAACCACAAAACAAATGAACAAAGTAATTGTGTGCAAAATTTGTCACCACCATAAAACACCCTTCATCTGTTAACAGAAATTTTAAATCTGGAGGCATTTACTTTTGGAAGTAATCGATAGTTTACCTATACAAAGGCTTATAATTAAAGCGGGACCTCCCTATCCCTGGTCGGTCCCGCTCATCTAAATTAACGCTCTCACATATATATACGCTCAAAATTTAAAAATATTGTGATGCGATGCAATTGGTGCAAAAAAGAAGCAAAAAGCCTCCTCCAAAAAGTAGAAACTAAAGGTCATTAGTCAATATCCTGATCAATTGTTTTATTTCTTTCCAAAAATTTGTAGTAGTTTTTAATTTGTTACAACTATTGCTGAATTTTCTAATCTTACTGCCGTAGATTTGCGGCCGTATGAAAAAAAGAATATTGATTTACCTTTTATTTCCATTGGGAATTCTAATGGGTTCGTGGGGCGCAATCGGTCACCAAACCGTAGCCAGAGTAGCAGAATATCATTTGACACCAGAAGCAAAGTTGGCGGTCAAAGATCTGCTGGGTAACGAAACTCTTCCAGGAATCAGTAGCTGGGCAGACCAGGTCAGATCTGAGCCAGAATATAGAGCTACAGGACCGTACCATTTTGTAAACCTACCTTCCGGACTTCCTTATAAAACATTTGAAGATCAAGTAAAATCCTTAAAAAAAGACAACCTCTACTCCGCACTTTTACAGTATGAAAAAATACTCTCTGACCCCAACAATTCTAAGGACAAGAGAGCAGAGGCACTAAAGTTTGTTGTGCACCTGGTTGGTGATGCTCACCAGCCAATGCATGTAAGCCGCGCGGAAGATAAAGGAGGTAATACGATACAAGTTCAGTTTGATGGAAAAGGAACGAATTTACATTCCTTATGGGACAGCAGAATGATTGACCGTCTTCACCTGAGTTCCGTTGAACTTGCAGAAAAATGTAATCAGGCTAGTGCTGCACAAATCAAGCAATGGCAAGCAGCAGCACCCGTTCAATGGCTTTACGAAAGCTATCAGTTGAGTAACACATTGTATGTGGAAGTTGAAAAGGAAAACAGATTATCTGATGACTATTACACCAGGCATCTTCCTGAAATCCAGAGCCGGATCGAAATGGGCGGCATAAGACTTGCCGGTGTTCTGAACCAGATCTTTAAAAACTACAAACCCTCTGCAGAAAAAACACAGGAAAATCTTAGTGTTGAAACGCGCCAAAATACGAATCCAGTCGTTTTAAAGAATACTGCTGAAGTATTGAATTACCTTGGAAAGTATGTCACCGTAACAGATGTTGTTTATGATTATAAAGTAATCAGCAACAATCTTACCCTGCTGAACCTTGGTGGTAAATACCCCAATCAGATCCTAACGATTGCCGTTAAAGGACCATCCGGAACCACTGATTGGAAAGGCAAGAAAATATCTGTTTCAGGAATACCAAAGCTTTTTAAAGGCTGTCTCTTATACACATCTAAAAGGGGGGGGGGGGGGGGGGGGGGGGGGGGGGGGGGGGGGGGGGGGGGGGGGG
>NZ_JAELTV010000241.1 GCF_016429005.1 Pedobacter sp. ASV19 | reverse complement strand
TCTCAGGGCTTCTTCCCTGCTAAACGAAATCACGTCTTTAACTTGTGGTGAAAATTTAGCTTCCATATATAACCTTTCTAAACCGGAATGCTCTAAACTATAAAAATGTTTTATAAATAAGCGCGACCAGTTTTATTATTTTATCAACAATTACGCCATATCAGTGGAAAAAGATCTCTGAACCACCGTTATTTCATAAAACTTACTAAGTTCTGACTTTATAAAGACTGGCTGTAAGAACTAGAAGTAATTATGTCATACGAAAAAAAGTACTTTTTTATACTGTCAAATTTGCAAACATTGGCCTTTCATTATACTCTAAAGATGGTTTTTGTTTCTTAGAAAACAAGAGAATACAAAACCGATAGCTTTTTATTCTTATTTTATCCGGGCTTAGGTGCGCAAAATTGTCATACTCATACAAATTTACCAGACAAAGTTGCGTATATATTTTCATTAATGGCGTAATAACATGATTTTATTAGTCAAACTATATTTTTGATCAGTAAGGACGAATCCAACAGATTCCATTGATTAACATAAGTGAGGATATAGAGTTCAAAAAATTTCTGATATTGAATATCAAATACACAAATTTTTACTGGCTTTCCTTTCTTATCTTTGCAATAAATACAGGGCTCTGTCAACAGAAAGCTTGACATGTTGTTCGTTTTAACAAGCGAAAACTTTGCCTTTTTTTAATAAAAACGTATCTAATACAACGAAATAACAAGCATGGACGAAAAGATTATATTTTCAATGGCGGGGGTGAATAAGATTTATCCCCCTCAGAAGCAAGTACTAAAAAACATATACCTTTCCTTTTTTTATGGCGCAAAAATAGGCGTTATTGGCCTTAACGGATCAGGAAAATCATCTTTATTAAAGATTATAGCCGGCCTTGATAAATCTTTCCAGGGTGAGGTGGTATTCTCTCCAGGTTATTCTGTAGGTTATCTTGCACAGGAACCGGAACTGGATGAAAACAAAACGGTACGGGAAGTTGTGGAAGAAGGCGTGGCTGAAATTACCGCTATTTTAAAGGAATACGAAGAAGTTAATGAAGCATTCGGTTTAGAAGAGAATTATTCTGATGCGGATAAGATGGATAAATTAATGTCCCGTCAAGGTGAACTGCAAGATAAAATCGATGCAGTTAATGCCTGGGAATTGGACTCTAAATTGGAACGTGCAATGGACGCCCTTCGTTGCCCTGATCCTGAAACAAAAATAGGCGTACTATCAGGTGGTGAGCGCAGACGGGTTGCCATGTGCAGACTGTTGTTACAGGAGCCAGACGTTTTGTTACTGGATGAGCCAACCAACCACCTGGATGCAGAGAGTATTGATTGGCTGGAGCAATTCTTAAAGGACTATAAAGGAACTGTAATTGCCGTAACCCACGATAGGTATTTCCTTGACAATGTTGCGGGCTGGATCCTGGAATTAGACCGTGGTGAAGGTATTCCATGGAAAGGAAACTATTCGTCGTGGTTAGATCAGAAGGCCAAACGCCTTGCACAGGAAGAAAAAACAGAAAGCAAACGCCAGAAAACCCTGGAACGTGAGCTGGAATGGGTACGCATGGCACCAAAAGCCAGACATGCAAAATCTAAAGCACGTTTATCGAATTATGATAAACTGGCCTCGGAAGATGGAAAAGAAAGAGAAGACAAACTGGAGCTGTTTATCCCGGCTGGTCCAAGATTGGGTAATGTGGTGATTGAAGCCAACAATGTAACTAAGGCCTATGGTGATAAAATTTTATTTGAAAACCTGAGTTTCTCCCTTCCTCCCGCTGGAATAGTTGGAATCATCGGACCAAATGGAGCTGGAAAAACAACTTTGTTTCGCTTAATTACAGAGCAGGAAACACCGGACACAGGAACCTTCCGTGTTGGTGAAACCGTTGCTTTAGGTTATGTAGACCAGATGCATAACGATCTGGACCCAAACAAAACGGTATACGAAAACATCACTGACGGTTTAGACAATATCCAGCTGGGTAACAAGGCAGTGAACGGGCGTGCCTATGTATCTAAATTCAATTTCAATGGCGGAGATCAGCAAAAGAAAGTAGGTATCCTTTCCGGGGGAGAAAGAAACCGGGTGCACTTAGCCATTACCCTTAAAAAAGGTGCCAATGTGCTCCTGCTTGATGAGCCAACCAATGACATAGACGTCAATACGCTGAGAGCACTGGAAGAGGCCTTAGAAAATTTTGGCGGCTGTGCAGTAGTGATCAGTCACGACAGATGGTTCCTTGACCGCATTTGTACCCATATTTTAGCTTTTGAGGGCGACTCGCAGGTTTACTTCTTTGAAGGTAACTACAGTGAGTACGAAGAAAACCGTAAAAAAAGATTGGGAGATGTTACTCCACATCGTATCAAATATAAAAAACTCGTTTAATTAAGTTTAATGGCATTAACCTCCAAATTGTTGGAGGTTAATGCTAAAACTCAACTGCAGATACCTGGTGATCTGGGTATTTCTACTATCTGTAATGGAGTTATCCACCACACTTCGAATCAAAGAATTCCCTTGATTAAATAGATCGTAAGCCTGGAGCTTTAAGGTAGCCTGTTGCTTTTTAAAGAATGTTTTCTGAATACTGGTGTTAATGATCAGTGGATTTTTAGCATCTACAGCATAACCAATATTAATTCGCTTGGAACCATCCAGTCCAATAGATATGGTGGGTGTAATAAATGTTTTCAAATTGACATTAAATTCATAGATCTGGATGTCTTTTAATACACCCGTAGGCAGAGAATATCTATTGCTGCTATAGGTGTAATTTGCATCTGTGCTTAGCGTTATTCCCTTCTGATTCATCCTCAGCATGGCTGCTTGAGAGAAGTTAAAGCCCCTGTTGTTGTTCAGGATATTATCTGTATAGGATACATTATTGGCAAAGCCTATACTTCCCCGAAACTCTACATTAAATTTATTCTCCACAAAAGGTTTCGACCAGGAATACAAGGCATCAATTCCATAAGTGCCGTTGGCATTCTCAAAATGAGTTTCCTGTTTTAGACTGTTCAATGTGTCTGGTTTCAATATAACATTGCTCACCACCTGATCCTGTACAAAATTAGAATTGATCCCTAACATTAATGCCCTTCCATTAATTGGATTACTGTTCTGATAGGTTAAGCTGGAATTGTGATTGAAAGTTGAACGGAGATTTGGATTTCCAATCACTATATTTTGTAAATTCCTGGTATTAGGTACTGGTTGCAGCTGAGCAAGATTTGGAGCTACACTACTTCCATTGTATAAAAAGGTGATACTCGTTTTTTCGGAAAGAATCAGACTTAGATTGACCACCGGAGCAAGATTAAACCCCGCGTGATGAATCTGGCTAACCGGTTGCTCATTATCAACAATAAGCAGATTAGGTTGTGCTGTCATCCCTAAACTATAGGTCAGATCATCTGAACCAAATCTATAGCTCACGCCAATCAGATGTGAAATAAATTTTGAAGTGTATTTTGTGCTAAGAGAGTCTACAATCCTGCCATTTACAGTATGATTGTTAATGCGTGTCAATAAATTATTATCATTTGTTTCCATTTGAAAATTGTAATAAATATCCACGTTACGGCTGGAAGAGGCATTTTGACTGCCTCCGATAGGTTCGCTAAACCTAAAGCTACCACCTACATTCTGAGATCGGTTCCTGGTATCAACAAGCCTGTTCAAAACAGAATCTTTTGCTACGGTTTGCTGTCCCGGCTCGTAGTAACCCGTACGGCTATCCAGGTTTTCTGATAAATCGCTCGTCCCGTTTTTCGCTGTTATCCCTAAAGAAAGATTCCTTCCAGGTTTATCAAAACGATAAGCCCAAGCTATATTGGCGTTAAAATCTGGTGTATATTCCCTAGTTAAGGTATTGTTAAACTGGTCCTGCCTAATGATACCAGTTTGATTGGAACCACCCATATATTGATTATTTGTATTCAAAAAAGTGCCAATTATACCCGCCTGCAGATAGCTTTTCTCTTTAACAGATTGAATGTTCCAGTTTAAATTATGCTTGCTGCTTTTTACGGTTCTTTCGTTATCATTAGTCGTAAATATGGTTCCCAAAGAATTCAGCGTCTGTACGAAATCCAGCTGATGTGTTTGATTTCTGACATTATCAAAGGAATAACTCATACTCGCTGTCAAATCCGGACTCAGCTTATCCCTGTAATTAGCCCCCGTGCTTATCGTTCTGTTCACACCAGCAGAATTATTCGTACTGATGATATTTCCTTTTATGCCAATTTGCTTTTTCTCCCGCCACAGGTTGGCGTTAGTTTGCAAACCATATCTATCATTCGTTCCTCCGTTTACTGCAGTATTACCAAAATTTCCTTTATTTCGTCCAGGTTTAGTTACCAGGTTCAGCATTTTCTCTGAAGCGCCTGTTTTTACGCCAGTGAAATTCGCTTCATCCCCATAATCATTGATTACCTGTACCTTTGCAACCATATCTGCCGGAAGCTGAGCAATAAAGTCCTTTACATTATTGGTAAAAAAATCTTCTCCATTTACTCTTAACTTAGTCATTGACCTACCCATTGCAGTCACTTTACCATCATTATCCACATTAATGCCCGGGAGCTGCCGCAACAGATCTTCTACCCGGTCAGTCTCTCTAACCATATAAGCTGCTGCATTGTACTCCACAGTGTCTTTCATTAAGCGTATAGGGATAACCTTTGCTTTGATGACCACTTCTTTAAGTGTATTAACATCCTTTTCCATTACCGCCTGTATGGAAATATTTCTTTGCTCCGGACTGAAGGTATATTTCCGGCTAAAGGGCAAATATCCCATTGCATTTATGGTTAAGTATATTTCGGATGTCACAATGCCGATCACTGTAAATTTGCCTCTATAATCGGCAGTGCCTTTAAGTGTATCAGCACCAGTTATAATTTGTATACCTGCAGCCGGAACAGGGTGGTTCAATGAATCCCTTACAATTCCTGTAAGCTTATAATTAGACTGGGCAATTAGATTGGAAATGCAAAACAGATGAATTGCAGTTATAAAGATGAGGCCTTTGTAACGATATAGATTTACATATGATTTTAAAAACCTGTTCATCGGCATCAGCACAATTTAGGAATATAAAGTTACAATAGTTTTAGAGTCTGACGATGTTTCAGGCAATTCATACTATGCGAACATAATAAAAAACTTTAAAATTTTCAGTATCCAGTAACGACACTATTTCTTACCAGGGTACTCGATAAAGTTAAACAAAAAAGCATGATCATGTTGATCCCAACAAAACCATGCTCAATTAAAAGGAAATTAGAAGTAATATTTTAAGGAATAGTAACTGTTTTGGATTGTAAGGTATGCGCACTGAAAAATCCCTGAGCCCCGCCACTCAGATTAGTGATCGGATTCGCTGGAGCTGCACCATTATTGCCACCACCGTACGCCCCATAGAGACTGTTCAGATAGCTGTAAACCGATACATCAATGCACGACATTTCAACTTTTAAACGATCCCCTCTTTTAAGATCATTGACTTTGTCATTTGTTTCATTATCAAACGACAGTCTTTCGCTTACTTCTGTACCCGGGGTAAAATCATCATTAAGCAGATCGTATCCTTTCAGATTTTTGTCATTAACATATTTCCTGAACCAATAATAGTTCTTTACATTAGGAATGTCCTTGTATTTGACCGTAACAACCGTATTTTGAGGATCAAAATCTCCTGATTTAATATAAGCATCAATTAAGGGGACCAGCTCAGGCATAGTGCTTGACGCAGTAAAAGTCTGCCCGTCCACCTGAACATTTAAATGATACGTTTGCCCTGGTACTCCCTGAATTGTATTAACCTCATATACCCCTTTACTTGTTTCAGGAAGCATTGTACTGGTTCCATTATTCTCTATTTTCACAATGGCTCCGCTAATCCCCTCAAACTGATTGTTGTCTGTCAAATTTTTTGTTTTACTCACCAACACTTTGCACACTCCTGGTTCGTTTGTAATCCTGCCCTCTACAATATAAGTTGGCTTATTCTCTTTGGGGCCTATATCTATGATTTTCTGGCAAGACCAGATTAGTATCGAAAACATACCTAAAAGACTAAAATTTATAACCTGTTTCATCTGTGTAAGATTTACTTTTCTTCTCATTAAAATTTAAAATTGTAAGAAACCGACGGTATAAACCTAAAAAGAGAGGTTTGTTCAGCAACGGTTTGGCTAGGGTCATTTTCATTGTCTTTGAACCTGATCTCATAAGCATTTTGCCTGCCATAGGCATTATATAAACTAAAATTCAGCTCAGAAGAGAACTTTTTGGTCTGCTTTAGCAAGCGAGTTGCACCCAGGTCCAAGCGGTGGTAGTTGGGCATACGATCTCCGTTACGATCTGAATAATAGAAATAATTCTGATCCAGGACCTTATATTTTCCAACAGGGAAGGTAACTGCACTTCCTGTGGAAAACACCCAGTTAGCAGAAATTGACCACTTTGGATTCAATTGGTACATCATGACAACTGAAATATCATGGGTTCTATCCTGGCGGGCATTATACCAGTTATTATTGTTGATTCCATCAATTTTTCTTTCAGACTTCGACAGCGTATAAGCCAGCCAACCAGTTAACCGACCTGTTTTCTTTTCTAAAGAAAATTCTATCCCATAAGCTCTCCCAATCCCAAAAAGAAGCTGCGTTTCAATCGGTCTGTTTGTAAAGATCTCAGCACCATTCTTATAATCCACCTGATTTTTCAAACTTTTATAATAAGTCTCCGCTGTAAAATCAAAAAGATTATCTAATATATTTTTATAATAGCCTAATGAAAACTGATCGCTGGTTTCCGGCTTAATAATATTGGTACTGGCCACCCAACGATCAGTTGGAGATGTCGAAGTAGAATTAGAGATCAGATGCAGGTTTTGAACATTTCTTACATAAGAGGCTTTCACAGAAGAGGATTCATTCAATTGTAAGGCTGCAGAAGCTCTTGGCTCCAGATTTAAATAAGTTTTCACCACCTCACCGCTTTTATAACTGGTCGTCCCGGTAACAAGACCCTCGCTATTGATCTGATAGTAATCCCCTTTTCCCAAAATGCTAAATGCCGAAGCACGTAAACCATAAGTTAAGCTTAATGCATCACTTGCCTTCCAGGTATTACTTACATAGGCTGCACTTTCTATAGAATACCGGTTCTGAAGGTCCTGGGAAACGTACCCATTATCACCGGATGCACGTACCTCTCCGGGTTTAATGGTGTGATATATGGCATTAACCCCCATACTAATGGTATTTCTGTCATTCGCATACCACTGCAGGTCTTCTTTAAGGTTAAAATCCCTGATCTGTGAAAATAGAGACAAAGTACTGCCTTTACCATCAGATTTTATGGTATAGTCGTAGTTACTATAAATCAGAGAGGTATTCGAGAACAATTTACTATTAAAGATATGGTTCCATCTCAATGTTGCCGTGCTGTTTCCCCACCTTATTCCATTTACCCCTTTAGACTCCAGAACATCTTTGCCAAGGTATCCAGAAACAAAGAGTCTGTCTTTTTCACCAAGAAAATAATTGGCCTTCATATTCACATCATAAAAATCTGTCTCTTATACACATCTGACGCTGCCGACGAACGTTAGCCGGTGTAGATATCGGTGGGGGGCGGAGCAGTAAAAAAGGGGGGGGGGGGGGGGGGGGGGGGGGGGGGGGGGG
>NZ_JAELTV010000240.1 GCF_016429005.1 Pedobacter sp. ASV19 | reverse complement strand
TACACCGGCTAACGTTCGTCGGCAGCGTCAGATGTGTATAAGAGACAGTACATAGGGAATAGATCATACAAATATTAGAATATGATACGAAATGTAAATTTGCAAAAAGAACTCATCAAGGATGTCGACGAATTTTCTGTGTTAACCAGGAATGCACTGATCAATGCTGGCATTGTGAAGGTACCGGATCTTTCATTCCTGCATCCTAAAGACTTAAATGTAATTAAAGGTATTGGTGCCCAGGGCAGGAAAACTGTCCTTGATTTTTGTGCAAGAAAGTCTATTGTTTTTAATACAGTGAGTTATCTGATCAAGGGTAAAAACTGGAGATAATACTCTAGCTGTTTAAATACGAACAATTCCTTCATTTGGCGGGGAGATTTTTTTATACGGATGGTTTAAAAACTGAAGTACCATATCGTACCAGTCTTTACTACCAACACCATGCCCTCTGTTGATAAACAAAAAACTTTGCCCGTTGGGCATATAATGGTTTATCCTTTGAATATAGATGGGGCGGCAGTTCGGATCCATCTCGCCGTCACCAAGCAGAATTGGCTTTAGAGAATAGTAAGGCTCTTTGGTTGTCGCTTTAACTGGAGGAACTTTCCAGCAATCACACATACTCTTAATCACATCATTAATACGATAACCCGTTAAATAAGGATATATGCTATAGATTTGCTGTATCACATCTTCGCTGTGATAGGTACCTTGATCTGCACAATAGGCCGAAATTCGCATGCCATCCGGGGCCTGGTTTTTCCGGAAAAGATCATCAAGAAAGGTTTGAATGTAAACTTGGTGATGGCCTCTGATCATCTCGGTTAGCATAAAAGCTACCTCTTTTCTCTTCATGTTGTTAGACATGGCATTCATAATTTCTGCCAGCAATTCATTTTTTGTGTAAGCTATCTTAATGGAGTCGGTTGTTCCTTTTTCAAGATAAGACTGGTGAAATGTTTTATTGGCGATACCGTTAAAATAATCCAGAAACCGCTGTTTAAGGTTTCCGTATAGCTGTCTGTCTGTAGAATCCCGCTCTACATGATTAAACAATACATTTAGGGCTTCATTAAAATTAACAGGCTCATCCTCATCAATAGGTGTAAAAATTGGCAATGGGGAATCAAGAACGAGCGACCTGATCCGAGTAGGATCTTTCTTTAAAACGGCTGTCATGAGCCCGCCACTATAGGAAACTCCGTAAAGATTGACAGAATCAATTTTAAGAACGTTCAGCAGATCATGGATATCGCTAACCGTTTCATCAGTATTGTATCCGGAAAGATCAATTCCTCTGGCCTCGAGGGCCTGTTTGTATTTTTTCAGACCAACCAGGACCATACTGTCCTTATTGAGGTTTTTGCGGTAGGAATCTTTAATGGCAAGATCAAGGTCAAATGCCCTTAAATGAGGTATAGCATAGCGTGTGCCGCGTTGCTCAAAAGCAATACAATCACGATCTTTAATGATTTCACTTTTTGTTGCACCAATGGCCCAGGATAAAGAGCTCCCTCCGGGACCGCCGGCCGTAAACAATAACGGATCTTTTCTTTTATCAGGATTTTTACTCTCCACCATGATAAAAGGCAATTTGATCATTTGGGACGATTTCTTCGACCTGTTTTCCGGAACGATAAGATAACCGCATTTGGTTTTAAAACTGCTGTCTATCCTCTCGAAGGGCGTAGAAAAGGATAATTTAAGTGAAGCAGGTGCTGTTTTTACAAAACTGCTATCCATCAGAAACCGGCAATTACAAGGTTCTATCTTTGGTACATATCTTTTCTGGGCAATAGTATGAACGGCCAGGCAATACATGAACAAATGCAGGATGAAGAGTTTTTTCATAACCATTTAAGCCATTAGACGTTAAGTTATAAAAAATGTTGCATCTTGATTGCTTCTTTTGATAAAAGCTTGTGAAGCATGAGACCCTATTGATCAAAGAACTGACTTTCTTGCTTTACGATAAGCCGATGGACTGGATCCTTTATACTTTTTAAAAATTCTGTTCAGGTGGCTTTCATCTGTAAAATTGAACTCCCTTGCGATTTCACCAATACGAAATTCACTATGCAACAGCCTGTTTTCAATCAGCTTTAATTTATACTGCGTCACGTAGTCCTGGAGCGTCTCATTGGCATGCTTTTTAAAATAGCGGCCCAGATAGGATTCAGAAATCCCAAACGATGCGCCCAGATGTTCGGCAGTGAGTTTTTCCGGCGTATAAATATTGCGCTGTATATATTCCAAAATATCAAGTGCCTTTTCTTCCGATTGCTCATTAATTTTTTCGGGTAGAAATTTTGCGATATTTCTGGCCACAACTACAATGAGTGTATTAACCAGCTGGCGGATCAATTCTTTATTATACAGATCTCTGTTAACATATTCCCGTATAATCGCATTGACCATCGGTTCTACCAATGTTTTATCTACCTGATTTTTGAGTATGCAGCCGGGCTGATGATTGGCATGCTGCAATATAAACTCCAGTTTCTGGATATTGTCTTGGGGTAAGACATTGTTCCTGATATAAATATTGTTAAACCGGATGAACAAAAACTGGGTAGTTTCTTCGATGTCAAAAGAATGGCAGTCGTCTGGTGTAATCAGAAACATATGCCCCTTGTGATAAGAAAATTTATTTTTATTAATACATTGTTGTCCGGTACCCGAAATAATATAAACCAATTCAAAGAAAGTATGTTCATGGGCCTTTTTGGGGCATTCATTTAGTTCTTTAAAAACGATTTCAAAGGGTTCGTATAAACTTTCCTTATGCATGGTGTAAAATTACTGATTTAACGAATAGATGTACAAGCAAATTTGTAAAATCACCACTAATTTTGACGTATAAAAGAGAAACAATGAAAGCAATTATTTTAAAGGAATTTGGATCTGCAGATCAATTACAACGACAAGAACTGCAGATCCCGGAAGTAAAAGATCAGGAAGTATTGATAAAAGTTAAAGCCATCAGTATTAATCCTGTGGATATAAAAACCCGGGAAGGAAAAGGAGTTGCCGGAAAGATCAGAGATGAAAACCCGATGATCCTGGGCTGGGATATCTCTGGAATTGTGGAGACGTCCAGATCTGAAGAATTTAAAGCTGGCGATGAAGTATTTGGAATGGTCAACTTTCCAGGCCACGGTAAAGCCTATGCCGAATATGTAGCGGCACCTGCAAATCAACTGGCTTTAAAGCCAAAACAGACCAGTCATACGGATGCCGCAGCAGCTACACTAGCCGCCTTAACGGCCTGGCAGGTGCTAGTAGATCATGCTAAGATTAAAGCCGGAGACCGCGTTTTGATCCATGCAGCAGCTGGGGGAGTTGGGCATTATGCCGTGCAGATTGCCAAACACCTTGGCGCCTATGTTATCGGAACATCCTCTGCGGCAAAAAGACAATTTGTACTGAGCCTGGGTGCCGATGAACATATTGATTATACAGCAGGTCCTTTGGAGCAATTTACAAGTGACATTGATTTTGTGCTGGATGCCATAGGTGGCGAAAATATTGACAAATCTTTAAAAGTGATCAAAAAAGGTGGCACCATCATCAGCATTCCCTCCGGACTGAGAGAAGCTGTCGCGGAAAAAGCAAAAGCAATGGGGATTAATGGTTATTTCACCATGGTGGAGTCGAGCGGGCATAATATGCAGCAAATTGCCAGACTGCTGGAAAATGGGACATTGAAATCTCATGTCTCCCAGCTCTTTGACTTTGAACAAATGGCAGATGCGCATCAGGCACTTGAAACAGGCAGAACACAGGGAAAAATAGTAATTACTGTCAATACTATTTAATCAAGCCCTAACAGACGCGTCAAAACATTCGTTTATTCATGTTTTAACGCGTCTGCTGGATTAGAGGCTGCAATCTTAAAGGTTTGAATGCTGATGGTTAATAAAGTAATCAGTAATGATATAGAGGCCGCCAGAAAAAATGGCCATACAGAGACCGCAATCCTGTAGTCATATTTCTGAAGCCAGTTCGTTGAAAAGATATAGGCTACAGGGAAAGCGATCAGATTAGAATACAATACCAGCTTAATAAAGTCCCTGTTAAGCAACATCAGGATGTTTTTCATATCAGCACCAAGCACCTTTCTGATACTAATTTCCTTTTTGCGCTGTTCAGCAATATATAAAACCAACCCTAACAAGCCAAGGCAGGAAATGAAGATCGCAAAACCGCCAAACAGATTAGACAGAACCCCCATGGTTCTTTCGTTACTGAACTTATCTGCCATATTTTGATCGATGAACTGAATGTCGGTAGGGTAGGCCGGATTGATGGTCGCACCAATATCACGAATTTTCTGAATAGAGCGGCTGAGATTTTGTGTCGGGTTGAGCCTGAACAGCATCACATTGGTCTCTTTATAAGCAGAGAAAAATAATGTTGGAGAAACTTTGAATGCAGTAGACTCGTAATTGTAATCTTTTACCACACCGATTACTGTAAAAACGGCTTTATCCCATCTGATCCGGGTACCTACAGGCTGCTTAAGCCTCATGGCCTTTACTGTGCTTTCATTTAGAATAACTGCCGAAGAATCTAAGGCAAATTTTTCAGAGAAATCCCTGCCCAATAACATTTTGGCACCAATGGTCTTCATAAAGTTGAAACCGGTTGCCCTATAGTTCATAACGATAACTTCATCAGCGAATTTACCTGGCCATTCAAATGCCGATGTGTTATCTCCTCCATTGGTTAAGCCATTAGACATCTCCGTTGCAGAACTGATTACCCCAGCTTTAAGGAGTTCTGTTTTAAAAAGTTCAGCTTTTGAACGTGTTTTTAGTTCTCCTGACCGTTCTACCTGTACCAGGTTGTTCTGATCAAAGCCCAGGGGTTTTTGTTCAATAAAATGAATTTGATTGTAAATAATAATGGCTGAAATGATCATGCAAATAGAGAATCCAAATTGTAAAACAACCAGTATTCTCCTTAAAGGCAATGAGGACCGGCCCGCACCATTAAAACCTTTCAATACCTTTACCGGAACAAAAGAGGATAAATAGAAAGCAGGATAGCTGCCTGCTACAAAACCAGTGAACAGCAGGAGCAAAAGCAAGGTTGCCCAGAGTGTAATCGAATTGTAGGAGATTAGCATTTGTATACCCAGGAGGTTATTAAAGTAGGGTAAGGCAGCTTCAGTAAGTACAAAAGAAATTCCTATAGCGAAAAACGAAAGAAGTAAGGACTCCGCAAAAAACTGAAGCGCAATGGAACGTCTTGATGAACCCAGCGTTTTACGTACGCCAACCTCTCTTGCCCGTTTTTCAGAACGCGCCGTACTGAGATTCATGTAATTGATGCAGGCGATTAACAAAACACAGAAGGCAAGGAAAAGGAACAATTTAACCTGATCTATCTTTCCTCCAGTCGCTCTCCCGTTTTCAAAGTTATTGTATAAATGACTTTTTTTAAGCGGGAACAAAAAGGCCTCAGCCTTGCTTTTGGGCTGATTGGCGGAGATCATCTTACGGATTTGTGCATCTGCAGTCTTAAAATCATCAGGGTTTTTTAGCTGGATCACCGTATTGCAAAAGCCGCTGCCCCAGTCTGAACCTGCAAGCCATGGAGATTCCTGTTCAAACAAAGCCCAGGTTAACAATACATCGAATTTATACGTCTGGTTTTTAGGTGGATCGGCAATCACTGCAGTAACATGAAGATATTTTCGGTTGTCCAGTTTAAGGCTCTTTCCTATCGGATCAGTAGTCCCGAACAGGCTTTTGGCGGTAGATTCAGTGATCAGAATCGCATTAGGATCAGTTAAGGCCGTTGCAGGATTTCCTTTAATAAAACGATAATCCAGGATTTTCAGGAAAGAAGGATCAACAAAATAGACATTCCTTTTATAGGAATTGTGCTCATAGTTAAACAGGATTCCCCACCGCCTCGCAATTCGGCTGGCAAATTCCACCTGAGGGATATTCTGTACTGAGGTAGGACCCAATAGCAGTGGGAGTGCATCGTCAGTAGCACCATAAGTAAGCGTTTCTCCACTTGCTTTATAGTTTTTGCAAACCGCATAAATCCTGTCTATATTCCTGAACTGTCTGTCATAACTCCATTCATAATTTACATATAACAAGAGCATTAAGCAGCAGGTCATTCCGATAGCCAGCCCACCAATATTGATGAGGGAGAAGCCTTTATATTTCAAAAGATTACGGAAAGCTATTTTTAAATTAAATAGGAGCATTGGCCAATTATTTCTTCAAGCTGACGAAAGTACGTGCCAAAACGAAAATATGCTTCAAACCTTTGTTTATAAGGGCCTGGATTTTCGTAATTGTTCGTAAATGTACATGCTAATGTTCATTTATGAACAACGTTTAAAAGAGGCCATGAGTCTGAAGCGATTCTATACCCTACAAATTTATCTGGCACAAGGCTTGAATGAAAGTAGAAAACAACAGACATGCAAAAATCCAATTTCCTGGTTATTCTTTCGATCCTTAGCTTTTCAGTGAGTACAAATCTATATGCTCAAAAGCTGGAAAATGTAGATATCTCCAAGGTAACCACCACCATCAACCGAACCATTAGTATGAATGTTGTAGATAAACAGCATATTCTCTCCGTTAATCCAGGACCCGGGGCCGGCATTATATTGATCAAATATCCGGCCTTTGAAAATGGAGAAATCCAATTTGAAGTAAAAGGACAGGATGTTTATCAAAAAAGTTTTGTTGGTTTTGCATTTCATGTCAAAAATGAAAAAAACTATGAAGCTATTTATTTCCGCCCATTTAATTTCAGAACAACAGATGAACTGCGCAAAAAACATGCAGTCCAATACGTCTCGCTTCCAAATTACGACTGGGAAATTTTAAGAAGTCATCATCCGCTACAATATGAGCAGCCCGTTGTCGAAAACCTTGATCCAAATGAGTGGTTTAAGGTAAGGATTAAAGTGGAAGGCGGTAAAATCAGTGTATTTACCAATGATCAGACGCGGCCTTGTTTGGAAGTTACTTCCTTAGGAGACCTGAAATCAGGGAAAATAGGTTTTTTTACAGGCGATGACTCTCCGGGGATTTTCAGAAATCTTAAAATTTCCAGGAAATAAAACTATACGGATCCCATTTCTTGTAAATAAAGGTTCAGGTCTTCTTCTTTATCCAGGCCTAGCTTTTGCTTGATCCTATATTTGCTCATCCTGACGCTTTTGGCTTCTATATGCATCATCTGGGCAATTTGCCGGGTATCCATTTTAAGATAAATGTATGCGCAAAGTTTCAGGTCCAGTGCACTGAGTTTCTTTCCTGCTTTATGATTAATCAGGCCGAAAAAATCAGGATGAACCTTCTTGATCTGCATTTTAGCATCTTCAAAATCATTGTCCAGCACCATTTCTTCCTTCCAGAGTTTTTGCATATTGACCGGATCTCCATCGTTTAGTTTTTCCTTTATCTGAAGCAGCATCTGGTTTTTATGCTCCAATTGTAAGGCATTGGCCATCGCTTCCTTCTTTAATTGCAGCTGCTGGGTCTCCAGCAACTGTTGTTCTGCTTTTAGTCTGGCCTGTTCTTCCTGTTCCAGTTTTACCTTAAGTGCAGAATCCTGCTTTTCCAGATCAAGTTGTTTTTCCAGTTGTAAAGAGTAACGCAATTTGAAATGATAAGACCGGAACATAAACAGTAAGCCAAAGAAAGAAATCCTGTCTCTTATACACATCTAAAAGGGGGGGGGGGGGGGGGGGGGGGGGGGGGGGGGGGGGGGGGGGGGGGGGG
>NZ_JAELTV010000023.1 GCF_016429005.1 Pedobacter sp. ASV19 | reverse complement strand
CGGGAAGGGTTTGTACCGGGTAGACTGTTCCAACAATACCATTTGGTAAAGTCGCAGCAGGTAAGGCCATCGCTGGAGTTACCCTTAAAGTATAGGCAGCAGTAGCAGTACATCCTTTGCTGTCTGTAGCAATCACCGAGAAGGTGAAATTACCAGCAGCAGTTGGTGTGCCTCCAATGGCCCCATTGGTACCCAGAGATAAACCAGCAGGCATAGGAGTAGAAGGATCCACCGTATAGGTAAATGCCGGTGTTCCTCCAGTAGCTGGATTGATCTGTTTTGAATAGGTAGAAGCAACAGTCGCATTGCTTAAGGTTGTTGTAGCAAAAACGATGGCCGGGTTAACCGTTACGCTTACCGGTACGCGTTGTGCATTGGCACAAGTACCACTCAGCACTTCGATATAATAGGTGGTGTTTGCAGTTAAAACCGGAGTTGTAAAGGTATTACCCGAAGCAAGTGCCGTACCGCCAGAAGCAGCAGCATACCATTTTAAAGTGGTACCGCCATTTGGTGTTGCGGTTAAAGTGCTGGTCCTTCCTGAGCAGGCGGATAATCCTGCTACAGCAACGGTTGGGTTCGGAGCAATAATGGAGGCTCCATAAATGTTCAGGTTGCTGAGTGCATTAACAAGTCCACCGAAACTGACATCGACCCTGTCGTACGCAGCTGTAGCGAGTAACGTTGCTGTGAAGCGATTGCCGCTAAGCAACTGCAGGTTCAGCAGGGATGGATTTAAAGTGTATGTTTTTACAACCGTAGAACCCATCATTACTTTAACGGTAACGCCATTGAGTACACCTAGGTCCGCCAATCCTACCGGAGTGGCCAGGTCTAAACGGATGCTGTCAGTTGCCACTCCTGTTCTGCCAAAGATAAGTGTTTGGTGTCCTGATGCAGCAACGCCTACAGCCAGTTTAATGGCGGTAAAGTTTGTTTGATCAGCATCTACAGAATTTGCTGGATTGTCGATACCGCACAATACGCACAATAATCCATTTATACCACTTTCCTGGGAATTGGCTGCATAACAGTTTGGATTACCCGGAGTAGTGGAAACTGTTACCGTAACGGGTACTCTTGTGGCACTCACACATCCTGCTGCACTTTGAGTTTCCACATAATACGTAGTCGTGGCAGTCAAGGCTGGTGTGGTAAATGAAGGTCCCGAAGAAAGCAGGATGCCTCCGGTTGAAGCAGAGTACCAATTGATGGTATTTCCAGCATCGGCTGAAGCCTGTAAAGTTGCTGTTTGTCCAGAACTGATGGTGATGTTATTGCTGGATATCTGAGCTATTGCAGGAAGTGGGTTTACTGTTGCAGTAACAGCCGTTCTTGCTGGACTGATGCAACTGCCTTGTGAAGCTTCAACATAGTAAGTTGTTGTAGAAGCTAAAGCTGGAGTTGTAAATGTATTTCCAGTTGCAAGCGCTGTTCCGCCCGTTGAAGCTGCATACCAACTGTAAGTTACCCCTGTTACTGGATTACTGATGGTTGCAGTAGCTGTTGAGCCTATACAAACTGGTGCAACAGTGGCCACAGTTGGAGAAGCAGGTATAGCAGTAACCGTAATCCTGGCACTGTCTAGGTCAGATTCGCCGGCACAACCCGATTTTTGTGCGGACAAATAATAAGTATAAGTTCCTGGTGCCAGATTGTTGTCTGAGTAAGTTGATCCGGAAGCAGAAGCAAGAGAGACTTTATTGAGGATATTTCCTGTAGACCTGTACCAGTTGTAAGTGAAGTTTGGATCTGGATTGTTTACAGAAAGAGAAACCTGGTTTCCACAAACGCTGGCTGTTCCATTTGTTAGACCGCCAAAAGCTGGTTTGGCTACAGTTTGTTGGACCTCATAAACATTTAAGCCTCCCGAAAGGAGGTTGCCACCCACAGCAAGTGCGGTATTGATTTTGATCTTGACCCGATCAAAGGCTGCACCAGGTTTAAAGAAGATGGGGACTTTTTGTTTATTGGAAAGCAATCCAAGTAGATCCAGCGAGAGCAGACTGCTCACCGATACTTCTGAGCCCACCGCAGTGTTGCCGTTATAGCCTTGAACCGTTATGGTTTTGAATACATCAACATTAAGTACGCTGGCCGGAATGGATAAGACAACCTTAGCATAATCATTTGCGCCAGAAAGACCATTCAGGTAAATAGTTTGAGAAGCTGTAGCGCCCAGGCCAACCAATCCGGTTTGTATAGTTGACGAAGTATTCATATCTCCGTCAATAGCTTTTTGAGGATTGAGTAACAGTTTGGTTAATGAAACATTTAATCCCGTAGATTCTCCAATGTTAGTGAAAATAGAGGGGGCGCAATTTTGGTCGGCAACAGTAGAGCCATTGTATACATTCATGTTTACCGCTGCGCCCAACGCCAAACCAAGAAGATTTCCTCTAAACCTTAATCTGACGCGGACAGAATTATAAGGCACAGCAGAGGTCACTGCGAAATAGTTATTCCCCTGCGCATCTTCTACAACGGTGCTGCTTACTGAGGCTGCATCTACAATAGTGCCATCACTTCCAGCATCAGCGCCCTTGTATACATCAAGTTCAACCAGATTCTGCTTTAGTAATCCGGTAAGGTCACCTACGATCGCAAGCAGGTCCAGGCTTAATCCGGAACTGGTCGGGGTATCGAACCTTATATAAGTCGTTTTTCCTGCAGCAACGCTTGCGGGATATTTCAACTGAAGCCATGCTTCTCCTTCGCCTTTAGCAAGGCCCAGTATATTGTTATACTTGCAAGTTAATGTTGCGAAGGTCGCCGGGTCACTTGTAGCTGCATTTCCTGGGTTGAGCACTGCTCCTGCATCGCTGCCAGGATTTGTATTCACTGTGGGGATACCCAAAAGGGAATAGTAGCCAACCAACCCGCTGGAAGGGGTTGTCGTTGCATAAGTTTTAACCTGCGCATACGATTTTGAATTTGTCAGCGTTATTACTACTAGACTTAAAAAAATAAATAGTGCATTTTTTAAGCTTTTACGTAGAGTAGAAGTCCATTTCATAGGGATAGGGATTGGAATAATTCTAATTTTACTCGTACAAGTTTAAATATAGATTGCTTCGTAACCCCCGTTCGAATTGTTCATTTAAGATTCTTCTGGCGATTCGCCATTCATTTTGTTCATTTTTAAAGTTAAAATAACTAAATTTTGATGTAATAAATTGATATTTAGCTTTTTAGCTATTGTTCTGCGTTTTTTTTCATTTTTTTTATAAAACCAATATTTAATTTCTTTCATATATATTAGTTAAATCTTATTATTAACGCCCCTATTACGTTATTATGGATGAAACATCTGTACTAAATGAATTAAAATCTTTGATATTATCAAAGGCTGGAATCCGCTCTGTTACCCCTGGAGACTGCAAAAGAATATCAATAGAAATCAGTAAAGCTCTGAACAAAAGCGTTAGCGAAACGACCATAAAAAGGCTTTTTGGTTTCGCTGTAGTGAAGCATAATTTTTCTCAGTTTACACTAACAACATTATTTGAATATGTGGATAATGAAAAACTGATCAGGCTGATCCCCAGGGAGAAAAACACCCAGGACAAGGATAAGGATGACTGGGAAAGTTTGAGGCATTACGCTGGCAAAACGACTGATTTTACCTTGAAAGGTATTCGGAACAGATCAGGCCTGCCTTATGAAATGACCATCAGCCGAAAGTTTGCTGAACATGACTTCGAGGAATTTTACAACAGTAACTTTAGTTTCATGTGTTTTATCTCTCAGCCCGGTTATGGAAAAACGACTTTGCTAAGCCATTTGGTTGAAGATTATTTTTATAAAGAAAATGCACCCTATAAAGATTCCAATGTTCTTTTTGTAAAGGCCTATAGCTTTTTTAAGAAAGATGGAGATTATTATGATCTTGAGGCGCAAATTCGGGCAGAGCTTGGAATATCCGCAAAAAAGGACCTGCTTGGTTATCTGCATGAACAGCATCAGACCCGTGGTGGTAAATTTATCCTGATTATAGATGGTTTTGCAGACCTCGCCCTGAAAAAAGATATTAAAAACCAGTTGTTCGATAGTATTTTGAATTTTATCTGTGCATTAGACAGTACGAATCTGGTTAAAGTGGTACTCAGTATGCGTTCTACTTCATGGATCCGTTTTTATGAAAGAATGAGGCATTCTGCTTACCTGAGGGCAAATTGGTTTCAAGGAAATTATTTTGATGTCAATGATGTGTCCAATGTGCCTCCGCTAACGGAACGGGAAGTGGAGCAGATCATTTCTAATACCGGACATTTTGATCATGAAAATATTAATCCAAAACTCAAAGCCCAATTAAAGTTCCCCTTTCATATTCATCTCTACTACCAGCTTAAAGAGGAAGATCCCTTTATAAATTATTATACCAATATTGCATTTTATGAATTGGTTTCCAGATTTATCAAAGAGAAGATTTATAAATCCAATTATTATACAGAGAAGATCCTTTTCTTAAAAAAGATCATACAGCTTACAGATTATGGGAAGTCTCAAAATTTTGTAGCTAAAGATTTACTGATAGCTGAATTGTCCGCATTTAAAAATGCCTATATGGAACTTCTATCTGATGGCATCCTAATGGAAGAAAGACGGTACCAGAATCTTCATCCCAGAGAGTTTGTTCGATTTTTATATCCTCATATTTTTGAGTATTTTCTCTTTATTGAACTTTTAGAAAAGTTCAATCTAAATGTAGATGCTCATTTTCTGGAATATATAGATAAAACTTATAGTAGTAATCACGTCCGATTTATTTTGCTGCAGTGGACAGTCAGATATATGGTGAAAACTGCAGATTTTGTAACACTGAGTCATATTTTTAAGTTGGATTTAAATAATTATGAGAGAAATTATTTAATTCTGTTTATTGCTGAAAACTTGAAGTATGCCATTAATCTCCATCCGGAAATAAAAGATACCCTAAAAGAGCACCAGCTTCATGATGCCATTATCAAAGAGCTCATCAATTTTGATTTTGTAGATTCATGCTATAAGCAATCTATTATGGTGTTGATTGATATCTGTGACAAAGAAGAACACTGGCTGCTGTATCAGTCTATTCTCTCTGCCCTGGATATCTTAAGTTTGAATAAGGAAAAAATAGAACAAAGAATTATCCAGCTCGAAAGCCGTCAGGACTTATGTGCTTCTTCTTATTTTGATCCCCTGGAGGCTTTACGTATTGCATTTAACAAGAGTCAGAATATTCCGGTACATTTCAGCCCGCTATTGAAGAAAATTGAGGGTTTTATCGTAGCTGGAGATGAACTCAGACCCCTGGTCAATGAGATGGCAGATACCTGGGCCGGCGTGCAATATATTCTCATGCTTTCTGTAAATACACTTTACGGAACACCCGAAAAAACGGTGCGGATCATACATTCAATTCAGCGTCTGCATCCGCGGTTATTTTATAAAAGAGCTCCATTTGCCAGCCACCTGTTGTTATTACTGGCCTTAAATGGTGTTAAATCTGATCAGTGTAAAAAGGCGGAACGAATAAGGCAGTTCATTTTTAAGATCTCAAAAGATAGGAACAGTCATGCTTTTACAAAATATTCGGAGTTGTTGTTTCTAATGCTGAATGCAGAATTGAGTAAGCAAGGAGGAGATTATGTGAGAGCGATCGGTCATGCTGAAGAAGCGCTTGTTATTTTTAAAAGAAATGACCTGAATATTCATTGTGTTCAGGTTTATAATTTAATTATTGAAATGTATTCAAAGTTAAATGACCTCACAAAATTGAATGAGTACAGGTACGAGCGGCTTTGCTTTCTCCATGAAAAAGAGATCTCTAAGGAATTGTTTCCGTTGGGCTTGGAATCTACCAAGAGAGAATATTAGTTTTAATTTCTCTAAAGTTATTTTTATGGATTTATTTTGTAAATAATTTTTCTTTTAATAACTATTTCCTACACTTGAAGGGTATTTTTTATTATACCCTTTATGAAGTTTATCCGGATTTTATTAACCAGAACCTCCTGGCTTTGTGTATTGGTATTTCTGTCGTGGGGATTTCAATGTACTGCCCAGCCCTGGATGGCAGGGTTTTCCTGCAGAAAGAAAATTACCTTCAATAAAAATAAAATAGAAGGAAGACCTGTAATGTTACCCAGTGGGAAGGAGAATTCAGGGCTCCTGAGTTTTCCGGTACTTATTAGCCTGGAAGGCCCGGAGTTTAAGTTTGATGGAGATAATTTTGATCCGAAAATATCTAATGCGAATGGATTGGATATTGCAGTTGCAGATGCGGCAGATCCTGTCACCCCCCTGAACATTCAGCTTGACCATTATGATCCGGTGGCCGGAAAATTAACCTGTTGGGTACAGATGCCTTTTCTGGCTTCCAGGGAAAGTATTACAGCCCCTTCAGCGGTTTATTTCTATTACGGGGCCTCTCTGCTTCACGATCCTGATGGTTCTGCAGCACAAGAGCTCTGGCGGGCTGATTACAGAACAATTACGCACCTTAACGAGGGCAACGAAGGGAAAATTGGGCAAGGACTGTTGCTGAGTGGAAATTCAACAGAAAAAAGACTTTCTGGAGATACTGGGACAGAGTTTTTTTTATCCGTCTGGGTATTGGCAGCCAGGGCTGGACTTGACCAAATGATTATGACCAATGAAAGTGCAGGGAAAGGTGGGTATCGGCTGAAATTAAATGTGTCTGGAAATTTGGTCCTGGAAGGGTTCTATGGTTCCTCCCCATCCTGGTCTTTGACCAGTTCTGCAGCTTTATCTTCTGGTGTGTGGCATTATGTGGCTGCTAAGATAATCAACGGAGAAGCCCGGCTCTATATAGACGGGGTTACGGTGGCCTCTAAATCTTCTGTAAACATCAGGCTGGGCATAGGAGGGCAGGTGTTTCTGGGGGGGACAAAAGAAGGCACCCTCTATCTGTCGGGCAGGCTCGATGAGGTTCGGGTCGGAAAAACCATGCAGACTTTAGAATGGATAAAAACCGAGTATGAGAACCAGAATAATCCTGCGGGCTTTTATAATATAGGATCTACTGAATTCAGTCCGCTAATCATACCTTCGATATTTACCTTTATTGGGGTAAAAAACAACCTTTGGGAGGAGCCAGTCAATTGGGATAAAGGAAGAATACCTTCTGATCATAGCAACATCAGGATCAAAGAAGGGAAGACGGCAGAACTGCGCAGCAATGTTGTTTTGAACAAATTGCTGCTGGAAAAAAACTCGGCCCTATACCTCTATGCCGGACTGGAACTGGAGCATTATGCAGAGCTTCAGATAAATTCTGGCCTCTTTTCAGGAACAGCTGGAGATATTGCGTTCAGATTGAAAGGGAATCTCGAAAATAATGGGGAGATCTCCTTAGTTGCCAGAGGAAACAAAATGGTTTTTTCAGGCGGCTCTCCAATGATCAGAATTTCAGGAACAGGTAAGACGAATACTTCTATGCTGGAATTAGATCGTTTATTTGTGACCGACGAGGTAAGCTTGGAAGGAAGTTTCTATATCCTGGATCTCGTAGCGCTGATCAGGGGAAGATTATATACAAACGGACAATTGACCCTCTTGTCATCAGCAGACAGGACAGCCGCATTAGCTCCGCTGAGAACCAGCGAGGCTGAGATTTTGGGAGATGTACAAGTGCAATGTTTTGTTGCCGGTGGATTTCCAGCGCCTTCGAATGGGAGAGGTTGGAGGCTTTTAAGCTCGCCTGTTTGTACCTCCAGTCTTCAATATGGATTTTATGCTTTGAAAAACAGCGCTTTTATTACAGGTCCGGGGGGAACATTAAATGGTTTTGATCCTTCCCCCAATAATGCAGCGACCCTTTATAGTCATGATCAGCGCCTGCCAGGAGCCCTGGCCCAGAAATATCTTCCAATTCCAAATATGCAGGCCCTGCTTCCGTTGGGTAAAGGGTTTTTTATGTTTTCCCGAGGAGACCGGACTGTTCCGGATGCCTATAGCCATCAGATTCAAAACCCGCCCTTTTCCAATGCGTCGTCTTATGTAGTGACTTACACCGGCAGATTGTTTACAGGAAGGCTGGCCTTAGCAGTTTATAATGAAGACAGAGGACAGGAAGGAGATGGATTTAACCTGCTGGGGAACCCCTATGCAGCCGCCATCAGGTGGGGCCGCATTTATAAAGAAAATATCGGTCCTTATGTCTGGTTATATGATCCTTTGAATGGTGCATATAAGGTGAGTGATGATCCGGATGAAGTGATTCCCGCTGGGGTTGGTTTTTTTATTAGGGTTCTCCATGGATTTAAAAGCGGGATTATAGTTTTTGATGAAGATTGTAAAGTAAATTATAGGTAATATCTATGAGTATGGAAGTGGTGTTTAAAAGTTTTTTTTATGTGTGGATTTGGTTGATTTGTGCTGGTCCGTTATGTTTGGCCCAAAGCAAGGAGGGACGGTTAAAGATTACCCTGAGTTGCGGGGATTTTTCCGATCAATGTATTTTGGTTTTTAAGAAAGATGGCGGGGAGGAGGCTAAAGATCGGGATGCATTGAAGATAGGAGAAGGCTATATTTCAGTTGCTGTACTTGGTGCAAACCAGCAACGTTTCAGTATACAGGAACAGCCGGTGTTAAAGAGAAACATAGACTACGACTTGTTTGTGAAAGGCTTCCCCTCAAACCAATATCAGCTCCGTATAGAGGGGATGGATGTACTACTTGAGGATAAGGCGGAAAAGCATCTCCTGTCTATATCTTCCAGGGGTACTGCCTATCATTTCGGTATGGATACCCGTGTTTATTCCAACCCAGACGGAAGGCGTTTTACTTTGCATTTTGGACCCCCTGAAAAGTGGGAAATACCCGCCATAGATCAAGATAAAGTTTTAACTGCTTACCCCAATCCCTGGAAAGAAAAACTTACGATAAGGTTTAAAGAAAGTCCACAAAAAGACTTTGATGTGTTGATCAGAGACCTGTCAGGAAACCTGGTATGGAGCAGGCACTTTAATTATATAGCTGACCGGAACGAACTCCTGCTGGATTGTGGTAAGCAAAGGCAGGGCATTTATTTTTTACAAGTTCTGGATCCCTTTCAACATCCGGTTTCTGAAACCATAAAACTTATACACGAATGAAAAGATTATTCCTGATGATATATTTAATCTCCGTTGTTTATTATGCCATTGCTGAAGATCCTGGACTTCCCGGAGGGGATCCTGATGTGCCAATAGATGGTGGCACCGTGGTGTTACTGGCTGCAGGTGTAGCCTATGGTGTCAGGTCTATAAAGAAAAGGAATGAGCAAAAAAAAGAGGGATCTTAAGCAAGAATGCCCTCTTTTTTTAAAATAAAATTATAAATTCCTTCAATTGGTTTCTGTAAGATCTTTCCAACCCGTACCCCACTGTCTTCACAAACTTTACGGAGGATATCCTGGTAGTAATAGGCTATAGAACCAACAAAATGGCAGTCCAGCGATCTGTAATTGCTGTAGTCTTTTATATTGGTGTCTACAAATTCCTGAAAAACCTCATGTAAGATCTGAATGATGAAAGGATGATCGGTATGGTTCACCATGAAGCGGCTCAAAGAAGCCAGGTAAGTATTTGGAAAAGGGTTTTGGTATACGTTTGTAATCACCGTTTCCTTGTCAATGTTATACTCTTTGGCAAACAACACACCAAGCTCTTGCGGCATATGTCCATAGAGATAGGTGGTCACTAATTTCTTTCCCAGATGGGTGCCCGCACCTTCATCTCCAAGCACATAACCCAGGCCATGCTTGCTGTTGTGTACTGTAACGCCGTCATAATAAGAAATATTGGAGCCCGTTCCCAGAATGCAGGTTAGTCCTTCTTTATCTCCGCAAGTGGCATAGGCAGAACCCATCAGATCATGCTCTACGCTAATGAAGGCCTTAGTGAAAAACAAAGATAACCCATTTGAAATGACCTCATGTTTATCCGGGGAAGAACAGCCTGCCCCAAAGAAATAGATTTCTTTCACCTCTTCCGGGTTAAATCCCAGGTCTTTTTTCCTGGAAAAGAGCTTGAAGATGTCCTGAGCATTTAAAAAATAAGGGTTGATTCCCTGGGTATGGAACCGAACAGGTTCTCCCGAACTGTATCCCATCCAGTCTGTTTTGGACGAACCACTATCTGCAACTAAAATCATTTGATAAATTTAAACATCTTATTGAAGATTCAAAGTACCACTGATTTCTTTTAATGATATTTCAGTCAGTTTAGCCTGATACTGAGCATCTAAAAATCTGGTGATGGCCTGAATAGAATTTCTTTGCGCTTCCCTCAGCTCCAAAGGAGCAATACTACCCAGTCTGTATTTGTCCAGGGTGATGTCCAGGTTTTGCCGGGCTATTTCAACATTGTTTGTTTCTACTTTCAGCAGATCAAGGTTGGCCTGATGATTTTGAAAAGCAGTGAGCAACTGGGCTTGAACATCCTGTTTGGTTTTCTCGATGCTGAGTTGCGAAGAAGCCACCTGAACTTTAGCGTTACGTTCATTCTGACGCTGTAAAAATCCATTAAAAATATTCATGCTGGCCGTTAGTCCGTAGGTGATCCCCTGACCTCTGAATTTTTGGTTAAAGCCTGTTGGGTTGGCGCTCCTTGAAAATTCGTAACCGCTGTTCACAGCTACTACAGGATACCGCTGTCCCTTTACTTCTTTCAAACTGAGCTCTGCAATTTTCTTGCTGATCAATGCATTCTGAAGATCGGGGTTAAGCTGGAGCGTTTGTTCCTGCAGTTCAGAGAAAATGAAGGTTTTATGGATGTCGATATCCTCATGCACACTGACAGGTGTATTCAGGTCTCTGGCCATGATCTGGTTCAACGTAACAATGACATTCTGTAATTGGTTTTTCTGTTGCAAATAGGCTGATGTATCCGCATTGTAGTCTACCGTTGCAGTCAGTACGTCAAGTTTAGACCCTTTTCCCAACTGGAGCTTATTGTTGGCGATCTTTAAACGGAACCTTGAAATGTCCAGGGTGCTGTCTGTAGCGGTAACCAGGCGTTGCTGACGTACCACATTATAATAGGTGCTGATCACATTGGCTATCGTGGTCAGAATCGTCGCCTTGGCATTGACTTCTCCTTGCTTTTGCAACTCTTTCAATTTATCATAAGTAGCAAACATTTTAAAACCATCAAAAATAGTCCAGTCCAGGGCAACACCATAGTTGGTGCTGGTATTACGTACCCCGTCTGCTACTTTTTCTACACCGGTAGAAGTGGTCTGTACAGTGTTTTGCTTACTGCCGGTGGTACCAAAACTCCCTTGTAAACCCGGAAGGAAACCTGCATTCCCCGGGTTTACATTGTTTTTTGCAATTTGCAGGTTATTGTTGATCAGTTTGATGTCGTAATTGTTTTGCAGGGCAATAGAAATGGCTTCCTGCAAGCTGAGTTTAGTCTGTGCCTGCGCGGGTTTAAAGTACAGGAGGACCAACAGGCAAAGGACGAAATTAAATGGTTTCATTGGATTCATTTTCTAGTGCAGCCTTTAAGGAGTTTTGAAGATCTGTGTTTTCTTTATGTTCTTTAGACCAGTAGGAGTAAATTGCCGGGATCACAAAAAGGGTAAGGACCAGAGAAAATACAGTTCCACCCACAATAACTACCCCCATGCCGATCCGGCTTTTTGCCGCAGCACCAAGGGCCATCGCAATCGGTAAAGCTCCAATGGCAATGGCCAGACTTGTCATTAAAATAGGTCTCAGCCTGGAAACAGCGGCTTCTCTGATGGCGTCGTGGACGCTTTTACCTTGTTCTTTCAACTGGTTGGCAAATTCCACAATTAAAATACCGTTTTTAGTCACCAGTCCAATCAACATGATGGTTCCGATTTGACTAAAGATGTTCCAGCTCTGCCCAAACAACCAGAGCGATAAAAAGGCTCCTGCAACTGCCATTGGCACCGTCAGGATAATAATGATGGGGTCCTTGAAACTCTCAAACTGGGCTGCCAGGATCAGATAAACCAATAATAGCGCAAGTCCAAATGCAAAGCTGGTATTGGACGCGCTTTCCCTGAAATCGCGGGATTCCCCACCCAGATCTGTAGAGAAACTCTCATCCAGCACTTTCGCCGAAATCCGGTCCATGGCATCTATTCCTTCTCCAATACTTTTCCCGGGTGCCAGGCCAGCAGATACGGTGGCCGCAGTAAAACGGTTGTTCCGGTACAACTGAGGTGGGCTGCTTTCTTCTTTCGCAGTCACCAGGTTGTCTATCTGGATCAGCTCATTCTTATCATTTCTGACATATACTGAGCTCAGGTCCAGGGGATCTTTACGATCCGCTACTTCAAATTGTCCAATTACCTGATACTGTTTTCCGTTCATGAAAAAGTAGGAAAAACGCTGACCACTCAGGCCGAGTTGCAGGGCAAGCCCAATATCTTGTACAGATACCCCCAGGTTCTTCGCTTTGGCCCGGTCGATGGTCAGGTCGATTTCTGGTTTATTGAATTTGAGGTTGACATCTGAAGTGGTAAATGTAGGGTCCTTAGAAACCTCATCCATAAACAAAGGCACCTTTTCCCGAAGCTTTTCGAAGTTCTGGGCCTGGATGATATAGTTGATGGGCAAGCCCCCGCGGCGCCCTACAGAAATGGTCGGTTGCTGGGTAACTACCACCTTACCTTCTGTGTATTTTCTGGTGATCTTAGTCAGTTTTGCAGCAATTTCAGCCTGACTTCTGTGGCGTTCATCAGGATCAGTTAATCCCATTCTTACAAAGCCACTATTGGTTGAAGCTGTTCCGCCAAAGCCTGGTGAAGTGATGGTAATGTTCACTTTCTTTTCCGGAACCGAATCGGCCACCATTTGGGAGATCTTCATCATGAATTGGTCTGTATAGGCAAAAGAGGCACCCTCAGGCGTAGTTATGTTCATGTTGATGGCACTTCTGTCATCGTATGGTGCAGTTTCTTTGGGTAGAATCTTCCAGAACAGCACAATAAGACCCATACAAATGATAATAATTGGGGCTGCCAGCCACCTTTTGTCAAGGAATTTATTCAGTTTATCCGCGTAAGTGTCATTAAGCTTCACAAAATAAGGTTCTGTAAAGTTGTAGAACCTTGATTTCTTGTGCCCTGTTTTTTTCATCAGGTAGGCGTTCAACATAGGCGTTAAGGTCAGCGAAACAAAGGCAGAAATCAATACTGCTGCACCAATCACGATCCCAAATTCCCGGAACAGGCGCCCCACAAAACCCTGCAGAAAGATCACCGGTAAAAACACAGCAGCAAGGGTGATGGAGATGGAAATTACCGCAAAGAAAATTTCATTGGAACCTTTAATGGCTGCTTCAAAAGGAGAGTAGCCCTCTTCTACCTTTTTGAAAATGTTCTCGGTCACTACAATACCGTCGTCTACCACCAAACCTGTAGCCAGTACGATAGCGAGCAAGGACAAAACATTAATAGAGAAACCAAAAATATACATTACAAAAAAGGTAAATACCAGAGAAACCGGTATGTCAATGAGAGGTCTGAAGGCGATGGCCCAGTCCCTGAAGAACAGGTAAATGATCAGGATGACCAGAACAAGGGAAAGGATGATCGTTTCCGCTACTTCGGTTACCGAACTCTTAATGAATTTGGTCGTGTCCAGGGAAATGTTCAGTTTGATGTCTTGTGGTACGTCTTTTTTGAGTTGTTCAAAACGTTTGTAAAATTCTTTAGAAATATCAAGGTAATTGGCGCCTGGCTGTGGAACCAATCCTACTGCAACCATCGGTTTGCCCGACTCTCTTAAAACGGTTTCTTCATTTTCAGAACCCAGTTCGGCATAACCAACATCTTTCAGCTTCACCACATGATCCAGATCGTTCTTTAGGATCAGATTGTTGAATTCCTCTTCATTTGTCAGCTTTCCGAGGGTCTTGATTACAAGTTCGGTGCTTGCACCGGTAATTTTACCAGAAGGCAATTCCACATTTTCTTTGTCCAGTGCCGCTACAATGTCTTGTGGGGTTAAGCCGTAGGAAGCCAGCTTATTCGGGTTGATCCGGATACGCATAGCGTATTTCCTTTGCCCCTGTATCTGTACTGTACTTACACCTGTAATGGTCTGAAGGCGGTCTGCAATGACGTTTTCCGCGTAATCGCTCAATTGCATTACATTTCGCTTATCACTTTGAATGGTCATCGTGATCACTGCATCTGAATTTGCATCTGCTTTGGAAACCACCGGGTTACCGTCAATATCTTTTGGTAAACTCCTGGCCGCCTGTGAAACTTTATCCCGCACGTCATTTGCGGCATCGTCAATATTTTTATCCAAGTTGAATTCAATTGTAATGTTACTGCTTCCCTGGTTACTCGAAGAAGAAATATTTCTGATCCCATCTATACCATTGATGGATTTTTCCAGTGGCTCGGTAATCTGGGATTCAATAATATCTGCATTGGCACCCGGATAAGAAGTTCTTACGTTTACAATAGTTGGGTCGATGTTGGGGTACTCCCTGACGCCGAGGAAATTGTAACCGATCACCCCAAAAAGCAGGATCATCAGGTTCATCACAATTGCCAGAACGGGCCTTTTTATACTCGTGGTTGATATACTCATTTTTGCAAACCTTAGTTTTTAGTCAGCGTTACTTTTACCGGAGCATCTGGTTTCAGGGCCATTGCACCTGTTGTCAATACCGTATCCCCCACATTTAGCCCGGAGGTGATCACAATAGATTCGGCAGTACGTGTACCTGCTTCAACAGGAACCTGTTTGGCCTTTCCGTTTTTGACAATGTAAACCGTCTTTCCTTTTAACACCGGAATGATGGCCTCGTTAGGAACCAGAATGGCATTTTCCTGTGTAGATAAGGAGAGTTCCACCTTTGCAAATGCACCTGGGAGCAATTCATTATTTGGATTGGGTGCAAGGGCTTTGATCTGCAGTGTTCGGGTTTGGGTATTGATGCCCGGTTCGAGCGCAAATACTTTTGCAGTATAGGTTTTTGGAGAGCCTTCTGTTTTAAACTTAATATCAGAATTCACTTTGATTTGCCCTGAATATTTTTCAGGTACAGAAAAACTAACTTTAACGGGGTTAATGCTGAGTAGATTGGCAATGACCCGGGTTGGTGCAAGATAATCTCCAACTGAAATAGATCTTAGGCCGATCTTGCCACTGAAAGGGGCAAGAATAGATGTTTTGGCCAGTTGGGCCCTGATCAATTGGGTTTGGGCCCTTAGTGATAGCAGGTCTGCAAGTGCGGTATCGTATTCTTCCTGACTGATGGCTCCCTTTTGCAACAGTTGTTTTGCCCGGCTTTCAACGGTGGCAGAAAGTTTTTCCTTGGTAAGTGCCTGTTGCAGCTGGGCCTGGATATCCCTGTCATTGATTTTTACCAGCAGAGTCCCTTTCGTTACATTAGTTCCTTCTTTGAAATAGATGCCGGTTACCAATCCGGAAACTTCGCTTTGAAGTGCCACTGATTCGTTGGCATCTATAGCCCCTGTGATCTCCAGATCGTTGTTGAAAGAAATGGTTTTTACAAGGTATCCGTTCACATTGAGGGGTTGCCCGGCGCCTTTTTTTCCTTTATCCGAACCTTTGCCCATGGAGGCGCCCTCTGCTGCAAGTTTCTTGTTGGCAGAGATGCGGTAATAAACCAGATAGCTTATACCAAGAACAATCCCGGCATAAATAAGATATTTAACCTTCATATTATTTGTGTGGTGTGCGATTTTAAATACAAAAATATTTAAATATGTCACTGTGTATCTGTTGTATTAAGTATGTTACAGCCTCTTTTGAGATTTAAATCCAAAAAGAAGAGATAAATTATAAATTTGCTTCCCTACAAAACAACTTATTATAAGGAAACAATTACATTCAAAAGAAGGTCGTTGCACACACAGTGGCCTTTAAGAAACAGATGGAAATGAAGAAATCGTTAGCAGGATTAGTAATATTACTAGCATTAGGAATGACAGCAAGTTCACAGGTTAAAATTGGCTTTGAGGTTAGCTTCAAAGAACCGCAGGCACATTATGCGGAGGTAGAGATGAATATCTCAGGGATAAACAAGGATTATGTAGATGTGAAAATGCCGGTATGGGCGCCGGGTTCTTACCTGGTGAGGGAATTTGCCAAACAAGTTGAAGGTTTTAGTGCAACTGCCGGTGGAAAACAGGCGAAGTTTGAGAAAGTAAGAAAAAATACCTGGAGGATCTATACTTCTAAAGCCAATGCTCTAAAAATCAATTACCGGGTTTATGGTTTTGAAATCTCTGTGCGTACACCTTTTATTGATGATACGCATGCTTTTCTGTCTTCAACAGGGATTTTCATGTACCCTGATGGGATGCTAAAACAGCCAAGTACAGTAAAGATCATTCCATTCAAGGGATGGAACAAAGTGTCTACCGGACTGGAGCCTGTTGCCGGTGAACAATTTACCTATCGTGCAGCAGATTTTGATATCTTGTTTGACAGCCCGATTGAAGTGGGTAACCAGGATGTTTTTGAGTTCATGGCAGCTGGGGTAAAACACGAAGTAGCGATGTATGGCGGTGGAAATTACGATGCTTCCCGCTTAAAAACAGATATGGCAAAAATTGTAGAAAGTGCAACAGCTGTATACGGGGAGAACCCAAATAAACATTATACATTTATTGTACATAATTATGCACAGGCCGGAGGCGGTCTGGAACACCTGAATTCTACCGTACTGGGGGCTTCCCGTAACCAGTATGCATCAGAAGAAGGATATAACGGCTTTTTAGGTCTTGTCGCTCATGAATATCACCATTTGTGGAATGTGAAACGTCTGCGTCCGGTAGCTTTAGGGCCATTCGACTATGATAATGAAAACTACACCACCAATCTCTGGGTGGCAGAAGGATTTACGGCTTATTATGAGAACAAGTTCATGCTGCGCTCTGGCTTTGTAAGTCCGGAGGAGTTTACAGCCAACCTGGCCAGCGCAGTAGCTGCTGTTGAAAATACCCCGGGAGCAAAAGTTCAGTCTGCAGCTTCTTCCAGCTATGATGCCTGGATCAAGTATTACAGACCAAATGAAAACTCAAACAATACAGGGGTTTCCTACTATAGTAAAGGCGAAGTGATTGGTCTGATTATGGATCTGGAGATCGCGAAGGCAACAAAAGGAGCCAAAAGCCTGGATGATGTCATGAAGGCGATGTACCTGCAATGCAAAACCTTAAAAAGAGGTTATACCGACGCTGAATTTAAGGCTATGGTAGAGAAGATCAGCGGACAGAGCTTTACGGGTTTCTGGGCAAAATATGTAAATGGAACAACTCCGGTTGAATACGATAAGTATTTTGGTTATGCAGGTATTAAAGTGAAAAACGAAAATGAAGGAAAAAGTATTCCTTATCTGGGGGTAACTTCTGTTAAGAAAGAAGGTCGTATCTTCATTACCGCAGTTTCCCGTAATTCTGCGGCCTGGACAGATGGGCTAAACGTAAATGACGAGATCCTGAGTATTGATGGTAGTCCGGTTGAGTCATCTGTTGAGCGTATGCCGGCCATTACAGGTAAGAATGTTGGTGACGTAGTGCAGATCAACGTGGGCAGGGATGGAATTCAAAGGACTTTTAAAGTGACGCTGAAGGCGAATCCTAATGTTAAACTGGTTCCGGTAGCTGCAGAGGCTAGTGCGGAGCAATTGCAGGTTAGAAAAGGCTGGATGGGAATTTAGAATTTGCAAATGGAAAAAAGGGCGTTAACTGTGAGGTTATCGCCCTTTTTTATAGGTAAATGATTGTTTTTTTAAAAGGTGAAGCGAATAGACAGACCTAAGCCTGATCCGTCAAATTCTGTGTCTGGGGCCAGGGCAATTGCAGGTTTCCAGTCTAGTGAAAGGTTGATAGGTGCATCTACAAATTTGTAATCCAAGCCTATAACGCCGTCAACCGACAGGTAAAGGTCTCGTGAGTTGGTTGGTTTGTATTTGGCGGAACCTATAGTACCACCGATACCGTAATACCAGCCCAGGCCTTGAACATCCTGAATTTTGTTGTTAATCTCATATAAACCGGTTAAACGGAAGTATTTGTAGTCGTCATGAGATCTGAAATTGGCAATAAGATCTAGCATTTTATTAGAACCAAGGCTGGTTTTGAAGGTCACGCCATTTGCGGTTCCAAAACGACCACCAATTGCATTTTGATAATCTTGTGCTTTCGAAGTCGAAATCATGGCAGCTGAAGCCATTACGGTTAGAAATAGAATAGTAAGTGTTTTTTTCATCATATGAATTTGTGTGGGTAATAGGTTTACCCACTGAGCAAATATTGTGCCGCTCAAGGGAGATGGGGCTGGAAACAGGTGTAAAAGAGTGTTGGATTGGAAGGGAATTAGTGCGGAAAATTCTGTACAGCTGCTCCAAGACTAACGATATCAGGCGGCTGAAAAAGCCGCAGATCTCTGAGGTCTTTCCGCAGCGTACGAGAATTTTTCGTAGCAAATTGCAGAGGAAGGAGTTGACCGGGCAGGGCGCAGATTACAAAATAAGAAGGCGGTCCGGCAGGGGTGCAAAGGTCTTGGAACAGGGGGTGGTATTGTCCTTAATTTTTCCGGTCCAGGGTGTATTCTGGTTTAAACTCAGAGCAGAGTTAGTCCGGTGTGAGTCCGGAGTAAGTCCGGGTTTTTGCAGAAAAACCCGGACTTACTCCGCTCTAACCAGATACTAAATCCGGAGTGAGTTTAAGTCAGAACTGGATTCGGTCTGAGCCATGCATAAACTTGGCGATTTCCATAACATTTTCTGCGACCTTCCCGGACTCTCCTCCCAGCTTAAGCGCCATGAAAACGTCAATATACTCTGAGGAAACCTCAGCTTTGAAGCAAGACGCGCAGCGGCGCGAAAAGCGTTAGTCTCCGAAGAGTATATTGACGTTTTACGACAGCTTAACTATTATTTTAAACCTCAGCTTTGAAGCAAGACGCGCAGCGGTGCGAAAACCGTTAGTCTCCGAAGAGTATATTGAGTTTTTACGAATAGCTTACCAATTTTCTTAGGTGGAGACAGTTTTTTTAAAATTTTAAATTGTTAGATTTGAGAAACACAGTTTCGGTAAAACTCTAATCAGATAAAATCTATGCCTGTAACGATAAAAAGAGTATTTGATCTCCTCCAGTATAATTTAGAAAAATTTCCTAAAGAAGTATTTGTCAGCGGTAAATTAGAAGGAAAATGGAAAACGCATAGTACAGCGCAATTTGTTGAAATAGTTAACAACCTTAGTAAAGGACTGGTCCGAAAAGGATTTGGAAAAGAATCCAGGATTGGTGTGATGTCGCACAACAGACCGGAATGGAACATTACTGATTTTGCCATTATGCAGATTGGAGCCTACCAGATTCCGTTATACCCTACGCTGGCCGAACACGACATACAATTTATCCTGAAGGATGCCGAAGTCAGTCTGATCTTTGTTGCAGATGAGGCACTCTATAAAAAAGTAAAAAGTGTTGCAGATAGTCTGGAACAGAAAATTGAAATCTATACCCTGGATAAGGTTGAAGGTGCAGATCATTGGGAAACTTTAACTGAAGAAGGTGCAAAACAACAGGACATTAACCTGGAAGAATACCGAGCCGCTGTTACTTCAGAAGATATTTTGACCTTGATATATACTTCAGGTACCACGGGCACGCCAAAAGGAGTTATGCTCACCCATGATAACCTGGTGAAGAATTTTGAAAATTCCGCGGTTTTATTGCCTGAGGGAATTCATAAAGGTTTGAGCTTTTTGCCGCTCTCCCATATTTTTGAACGAATGATCGTTTACCTGTATTTCTACACCAATGTGTCCGTTTATTATGCGGAGAGCATGGATACCATCGTTGCAGATATTCAGTACGTAAAACCAAATGCCTTTTCAACCGTTCCGAGACTATTGGAAAAGGTCTATGAAAAGATCATGGAAAAAGGAAAAGAACTCACCGGAATAAAAAGAGGAATTTTTTTCTGGTCAGTTGCCCTGGCAGAGAAGTTTGAAACGGAAAGAACTTGGTTTTACAATTTTAAGCTTGGCATTGCCAGAAAACTGGTTTTTAAAAAATGGCAGGAAGCTCTTGGCGGGAATATCATTGTTATTGTATCCGGAGGTGCGGCACTGAATCCAAGACTGGCCAGAATATTTTGGGCAGCTGATATGCCGGTATTTGAAGGCTATGGTCTGACCGAAACTTCTCCTGTGATCACGGTGAACCATTTTGATAACACCATGTTTGGAACTGTTGGGCCGGCTATTGATGGTGTAGAAATTAAAATTGCAGAAGATGGGGAAGTATTGGCCCGGGGACATGATATCATGAAAGGTTATTACCGCCGCGACGATTTAACTGCAGAAACCATAGATAAAGATGGCTGGTTCCATACCGGTGATATCGGGGAAATTGTGGGCGGACGCTTCCTGAAAATTACGGATCGTAAAAAAGAAATCTTTAAAACCGCAGGAGGCAAATATGTAGCCCCGCAGATGCTGGAAAATAAATTTAAGGAAACCCCGCTGGTAGAACAGGTCATGGTACTTGGAGAAAACCGGAAATTTCCATCGGCATTGATTGTACCGAATTTTCCTGCTCTGAAAACCTGGGCTGGTAAAAAAGGGATCAGTTATACCACAGATGAGGAAATGATCAAACATCCGCAGGTGCTGGAGAAGTTTGAGCAGATTGTGCAGTTCAGTTCTAAGGACTTTGGAAAATGGGAGCAAGTGAAACGCTTTGCGCTGCTTTCTAAAGCATGGAGTATCGACGGCGGGGAACTGACTCCAAAGTTAAGTTTGAAAAGAAAGGTGATTCTGGAAAAGAACAATGCCGTTATTGAAAAGATATATAAAGATGCAGAGAATTATAAAGCGTAGTCCGCTTGCCGTAGTTACGGCTTTGTTTTTAATACCAGCAGTACTGGGTGGATGTGTGAGCGGGCAGCTTGGTCAAAAGAACAGTACGGAATACAGGAATGGCATGGTGGTTTCTGCTAAGCAGCAAGCCTCAAAAGTTGGTGTTGATATTTTGAAGAAAGGCGGGAATGCGATCGATGCTGCTGTTGCCGTTCAGTTTGCACTTGCTGTGGTTTATCCCAATGCGGGTAATATCGGCGGCGGTGGCTTTATGGTGTACCGCTCAGCAAAGGGAGAGACCAATACATTGGACTATCGGGAGAAAGCTGCTGGGGGTGCATCGAGAGATATGTATCTGGATGCAGCAGGTGCACCTATCGTAGATAAAAGCTTATATGGAAGTCTTGCCGCTGGTGTACCAGGTTCTGTTGCAGGAATGATTGAGGCTCATGAGAAATATGGAAAACTGGCTTGGGCAGACCTGGTTCAGCCCGCTATTGATCTGGCAGAAAAGGGCTTTGAAATTAGTGAAAGACAGGCAAGAGAACTGAATGAGCTGCACGACCGTTTTGTGCAGCTGAACCCGGAAGGAACTGCATTGATCAAGGATGGCAAATGGTCGCCAGGTGAAAGACTGGTACAAAAAGAGCTTGCCCATACTTTGGAACTGATCAGAGATAAAGGCAAAAGTGGTTTTTATGAAGGAGAGGTTGCAGATGCTGTTGTTGCAGAAATGAAGCGCAGTGGGGGGATCATTACCTCTATTGATCTTAAAAATTATAAGGCCATTTGGCGTAAGCCGATTATTGGTCAGTATAAAGGTTTTAAAATCATTACTATGCCTCCGCCGTCCAGCGGTGGAATTGCCCTGGTGCAGCTGCTGAAATCTGTAGAGCCTTATCCCCTGAAAAAATGGGGTTTCAATACCGATTCTACTGTACAGGTGATGGTAGAAGCGGAACGCAGAGCTTATGCTGACCGTGCAACCCATTTGGGGGATCCTGATTTTTACAAAGTACCAGGACAGGAGCTGATGAAGGCTGCTTATATTAAAGAAAGGATGAGTAATTTCGACTGGAATAAAGCCACGCCAAGCTCGGAGGTGAAAGCCGGAGTGGTGACTGCCTCGGAACATGAGGAAACAACGCATTATTCGATTGTGGATAAAGAGGGGAATGCGGTGTCCATAACGACGACCTTAAATGGGTCTTATGGTTCCTGTGTGGTGGTTAAAGGTGCAGGTTTTCTGCTGAACAATGAGATGGATGATTTTTCTGTAAAACCAGGCGCACCAAATATGTATGGTCTTGTAGGGGGTGAGGCAAATGCTATAGCGCCTAACAAAAGAATGCTGAGCTCTATGACGCCAACCATCATAGAAAAGAACGGAGACTTATTTATGGTGGTGGGTACGCCGGGCGGATCGACGATTATCACTTCGGTATTTCAAACCATATTGAATGTCATTGAATTTGATCAGAGCATGCAAGGGGCAGTTGCTTCTAAAAGATTTCACCACCAATGGTTGCCAGATGAGGTACAGGTAGAAGAGGGGGCGCTGGATAGTTTGACAGAAGCCAGATTAAAGAGTAAAGGCTATATTATTAAACCAAGAGGACCTATTGGAAGGGTAGATGCTGTCCTAAAAACTAAATGGGGTTATTATCAGGGAGGTGCAGACCCAAGGGGCGATGATAGGGCAATAGGGTGGTAAAGATTTAAACATTTCCACAAATAGGTCTTGTTTTTTGGAATTGGTACGATTTTTATATAGTTAATGAAAAACAAATTATGAAAATATCACTAATTAAAACTCTTCCCGCGGCGGTTGTCGCATTGCTCATTGGGAATGCTGTGCATGCACAGACACCAGCGAGCTCATCTGCTAAATTAAATACCTGGTCAATTGGTGTTAATGCAGGTTTATTAACAGGTCTTTCTCCATTAGGCGGCGAAAATGACTTTTCTAATGAAAAGAGCAGCTTAGGTTATGGATTGTATATCAAAAAGCAATTCACACCTTATTTCTCTTTAAGGTTAGATGGAGTTAGAGGTACTGTAAAAGGAGATAATACCAAAGCTTTTAAAAGTGGCTTTACACCAACTGGTGGTCCCAGTGCTTACGAGACAAAGTTGAACTGGTCTGGTAGTTTAAACGCGGTAGTGAACTTGTTCAATATCGATATGTTTAAAAAAGAAGACGTATTGCAATTGTATGTTTCTGGTGGTGCTGGTTTGGCTGGTTATAAACCAAAAATTACAACAGCGAGCGGAACTGCTGATTATTCAAACAAAGACATTAAGGAATTGATCATTCCGGTAGGTGCCGGTGCGAAATTCAGATTGTCGGACAATGTTAATTTTGACCTTGGCTGGACAGTGAATTTTGTTGATGGTGATAACTTTGATGGTTACAAAACTGGTAGAGGTAATGATAAATACAACTACGCTTATGCAGGTTTAGAGTTCTCTCTGGGTGGTGGCAAGCAATTGGCATACCATAATCCGGTTGCTTTAACTTATGATGAGGCTTTAGCTGCAAAACAAACCGCTGATGCTTTAAAAGGTGACCTGGATGCTGCAAAAGCAGACAATGCCCGTTTAAGATCAGAAATGAATGACCTGTTGAAAGACAGCGATGGTGACGGTGTAGCAGATAAACTGGATAAATGCCCAGGTACGCCTTCCGGTACAGTAGTAGATGGTTCAGGTTGTCCATTGGTTGTTCCTGCACCAATCATTAAAGAGAAAGTAATTGTTACAGAGGCAGATAGAAAAATCGTAAATGAAGCGATCAAAAATCTGGAATTTGATCTTGGAAAAGCGACCATCAGAGCAAAATCTTACCCAACTTTAAACAGGGTAGCTGCATTATTGGTAGAGAAAAACTTCAGCCTGAAATTAGCTGGTCATACTGATAATACTGGTTCTATGGCTTTAAACTTGAGATTGTCTAAAGAGAGAGCAGAGTCTATCAAAGCTTACTTGGTTTCTCAAGGTGCTAATCCATCTAGAATTGAAGCAACAGGTTATGGTCCAAACCAACCTATTGCAACCAACAAAACTGCAGCTGGACGTCAGAAAAACAGAAGGGTAGAATTTACCTTGTACTAGTTGATCTAAACAGTTGATTTATAAAGCCGCACCTTTAAATGGTGCGGCTTTTTTTTGTGCTTTTTTTGATGAAATTATACTTGCTTTAAAGTTTAATATTCGTTAGCTTTGTTATGCAAGCATAATAATTAATGAAACAGCAGGAAACAATAGATTATTTTTTAAAAGTGGTTTGGCAGAATGTGTCCAACAGCTATAACCAGATTGCTTCGGGATTTGGTATAACGCAGGCCATTGGTTATGTATTGATTAATATCGAAAGAGAAGGTACTGCGGTTTCCAAACTGGCTGGTCTTCTTGGCGTAAAAGCAACCAGTTTATCCAGAATGTTAAACAATATGGAAGATCTGGGGTTAATTTACAGGGAAACTTCTGCTGGTGATAAAAGATCGGTAAAAGTTTTCTTAACGGACCTGGGCCGGGAGAAGAGACAGATGGCAAAAGGCGTGGTGATTGCCTTTAATGAGTACCTGAATGAAAACCTCAGCGTACAGGAGAAAAGCAATCTGCTGCTTACCCTGCAGAAATTGAATAAACTAACTTTAGCATATACAAGTACTACAGATGATGATAAACAAAAAGATAAATAAGGTAGCAGTTCTGGGCTCAGGTATCATGGGTTCACGTATTGCCTGTCACTTTGCGAATATAGGTGTAGAGGTATTGTTGTTGGATATTGTACCAAAAGAAGGACCCCGGAATGGTATCGTGGATGCGGCTTTACAAACAGCAGTTAAAACGAATCCTTCTCCGGTTTATTCTAAAAGTGTTTTGAGCAGGATTACTACAGGTAATTTTGAAGATGATATGGCTAAGATAGCCACTTACGACTGGATTATAGAGGTCGTTGTTGAAAATCTTGATATTAAGAAAAAGGTTTTCGATCAGGTGGAGCAGCACCGCAAGCCTGGCACCCTGGTGACTTCAAATACTTCCGGTATTCCAATTCATTTAATGGCAGAAGGAAGGTCTGATGACTTTAAAGCTAATTTTTGTGGTTCCCACTTCTTTAATCCGCCAAGGTATCTGCGTTTACTGGAAATCATTCCTACTGCGCAGACGAAACCGGAGATTGTGGACTTTTTGATGCATTATGGGGATAAGTTTCTTGGTAAAACCACGGTGCTTTGTAAAGATACCCCTGCATTTATCGCCAATAGGGTAGGCGTCTATTCCATTATGGCATTATTGCACCTGGTCGAGAAAATGGACCTTACGGTAGAGGAAGTGGATAAGTTTACCGGTCCTGCACTGGGCAGACCTAAATCGGCTACTTTCCGGACCACCGATGTGGTTGGATTGGATACCATGGTTAAGGTGGCGAAAGGTTTGTACGACAACTGTCCTGAAGATAAGGCGCATGACTTATTTAAGTTACCGGCTTATGTGGAGAAAATGGATGCCAATAAATGGCTGGGCGATAAAACAGGTCAGGGTTTTTATAAAAAAACTAAAAATGCAGAGGGGAAAACAGAGATCCTGGCGCTGGATCTTAAAACACTTGAATATCGTCCTCAGCAAAAGGTTAAATCTGCAACATTGGATTTAACCAAACCGATTGAAAATGTAAAGGACCGCATGAAAGTTTTTGTCGCGGGCAAAGATAAGGCTGCAGAACTCTTCAGGGCTTCTTCTTTTGGTTTGTTTGAATATGTGTCTGACCGGATTCCGGAAATTTCTGACGAATTATACCGGATAGATGATGCCATGAGGGCTGGTTTTGGATGGGATTTAGGGCCTTTTGAAATTTGGGATGCTGTAGGTGTGCAAGCTGGACTTGAGGGGATGAAAACGTATGGACATCAGGCAGCGGCCTGGGTACAGGAAATGCTGGCTGCAGGGCATGATTCTTTCTATAAAGTAGAGGATGGCATAAAGAAATATTATGATATTCCGTCTAAATCTTATAAAGCTGTGCCTGGTGCTGAAGCCTTCATTATTCTGGACAATTTGCGTGCAAACAAAACCATATGGAAGAATTCCGGGGCTTCGATCATCGATCTGGGTGATGGTATCCTGAATGTCGAATTTCATTCAAAAATGAATACTATTGGGGGAGATACTTTGCAGGCGATTAATAAAGCAATTGATTTGGCGGAAAAGGAATACAGGGGACTGGTTATCGGGAACGATGGGGCCAATTTCTCTGCGGGGGCCAATGTTGGAATGATCTTTATGATGGCGGTAGAGCAAGAGTGGGAGGAGTTGAACCTGGCGATCAGAACCTTCCAGAATACCTCTATGCGTATTCGTTATTCTTCTATCCCTGTGGTTGTGGCCCCACATAATTTGACCCTGGGGGGCGGATGTGAATTCAGTTTGCATGCGGATCATGTGCAGCTCAACGCAGAGACTTATATGGGACTGGTAGAGTTTGGTGTGGGGGTGATTCCTGGCGGAGGTGGAACCAAAGAGTTTGCCCTGCGAGCCTCTGATGAGTATAAGGAAGATCAGATTGTGCAAAATGTATTGAAAGATCGTTTTCTGACTATTGGAATGGCGAAAGTATCTACTTCTGCAGCAGAAGCTTTTGAACTGGGGTATTTGCAAAAAGGTAAATATGCTATCAGTATGAACAGGAGCCGTTTAATTGCTGATGCCAAAGCTAAGGCCATCGAACTGGCTGAGGCGGGCTACACACAGCCGGTTAGACGGAAAGATATTAAGGTTTTGGGAAAACAAGGCTTGGGAATTGTATATGCAGGTGCAAATACTATGTATTCCGGGCATTATATTTCGGAACATGATAAAAAAATCTCGGAGAAATTAGGCTGGGTGATGTGCGGTGGGGATTTGTCTTCGCCAACAGAGGTTACGGAGCATTATCTGCTGGATCTGGAAAGGGAAGTGTTCTTGTCGCTTTGCGGAGAACGCAAAACTTTGGAACGGATACAGAGTATCGTAACTAAGGGAAAACCGCTAAGAAACTAATTAAGACCATTAAAAGACATAGACATGCAGGAAGCATATATTATAGCAGGATATCGTACAGCTGTGGGCAAGGCCCCTCGCGGTGTATTTCGTTTTACAAGGGCAGATGATCTGGCTGCTGAAGTAATCAGGCATCTGGTGGCTTCGGTGCCTAACCTGGATAAGGAGCAAATTGATGATGTGATTGTAGGTAATGCAACGCCGGAAGCGGAACAAGGGTTGAATGTGGGAAGAATGATTTCCCTGATGGGCCTGGATACGGATAAGGTGCCAGGTGTTACGGTGAACAGGTATTGCGCATCAGGACTGGAGACTATTGCAACTGCAGTGGCCAAGATCAGAAGCGGGATGGCGGATTGTATCATCGCCGGCGGGGTAGAAGTGATGTCGGGTATGCCTTTTGGTGGCTGGAAAGTGGTGCCAAATCCTGAAGTGGCAAAGAACAATCCGGACTGGTACTGGGGAATGGGTTTAACTGCTGAGGCCGTGGCTAAAGAATATAAAGTGAGCCGGGAAGATCAGGATGAGTTTTCTTATCATTCCCACCAAAAAGCAGTAGAGGCTATTAAAAATGGGCACTTGAAAGACGGTCTTTTGCCCATTACAGTGCATGAAAATTACCTGGACGCTAATCTTAAAAAGCAAAGCAGGGAGTACGTAGTTGACACAGATGAGGGGCCAAGAGCAGATACGTCTATAGAAAAACTGGCGAAGTTAAAGCCTGTTTTTGCTGCAGATGGTTGTATTACGGCGGGAAATTCTTCCCAGACCTCTGATGGTGCTGCATTTGTGCTGGTGGTTTCGGAAAGTAAACTGAAAGAACTGGGGGTTGCTCCTATTGCCCGGCTGGTGAGTTATGGTATTGCGGGTGTGCCACCGAGGATCATGGGGATAGGACCTATTTATGCGATTCCAAAAGCCTTGAAACAGGCGGGTATGAAGCTGGAAGAACTGGACCTTATTGAGCTGAATGAGGCTTTTGCATCGCAGTCGTTGGCTGTAGTGAGAGAATTGGGAATCAATACAGATATTTTGAATGTGAATGGTGGGGCTATTGCTTTAGGACACCCGCTGGGTTGTACAGGTGCAAAATTGTCTGTACAGTTGTTCAATGAGCTGAAAAGAAGGGATAAGAAATATGGTATGGTAACTATGTGTGTGGGCAGCGGACAAGGTGCTGCAGGTATTTTTGAATTATTATAAAAAACAGATCTGATCATTTTTAACGATCCGCAAGGAAATAAGTATTATGGAAACTACAGATAAAAAAACGATAAAAGGTGGCGAATTTCTAATTAAAGACACCACTTATCAGGAGGTTTTTATTCCTGAAGAATTTGATGAAGAACAACGAATGATTGCACAGACCTGCCATGATTTCCTGGCGGCAGAGGTTTACCCCAATCTGGACCGGATTGATAAGCTGGAGGAAGGTCTGATGCCTTCTTTACTAACCAAAGCAGGTGAACTGGGTATCCTTGGGGTTTCTATTCCTGAAGAATACGGTGGCTTTGGTAAAAATTTCAATACCTCTATGCTGGTTGCAGATGTGATTGGTGCCGGACATTCTTTTGCTGTAGCTTTATCTGCACATACGGGTATTGGTACGCTGCCTATTTTATATTATGGAAATGAAGAACAGAAAGCAAAGTATATTCCTAAACTGGGCACTGGGGAGTGGAAAGCAGCCTATTGTTTAACGGAGCCAAATTCGGGATCTGATGCGAATTCCGGAAAGACAAAAGCGAAGTTGAGTGCGGATGGTAAACATTATATCATCAACGGACAGAAAATGTGGATCACCAATGGTGGTTTTGCTGATGTATTTATTGTTTTTGCGAAGATCGATGATGATGCAAATTTAACGGCTTTTATTGTAGAGCGGGAATTTGGCGGAGTGACCATGAATCCTGAGGAACATAAAATGGGGATTAAAGGTTCTTCTACCAGACAGGTATTCTTTAATGATTGTCCGGTACCGGTAGAGAATATGTTATCTGAACGCCAGAACGGGTTTAAGATTGCTGTAAATATTCTGAACATAGGTCGTATTAAATTGGCTGCGGCGGCTATCGGGGCTTCGAAATCTGTGATAGATACCGCAGTAAATTACGCCAATGAACGGGTTCAGTTTGAACGTCCGATTTCAAAATACGGAGCCATAAGATATAAACTAGCTGAAATGGCCACTAAAGTATACGCTGTAGAATCAGCAAATTATCGTGCGGGTCAGAATATTGATGATGCTTATGAAGCTCTGGTGGCCGGTGGAATGGATGCCAGCAAAGCCAAACTGAAATCAACAGAACAGTTTGCGGTAGAGTGCGCTATTTTGAAGGTATGGGGATCTGAGGCACTGGATTATGTGGTAGATGAAGGTGTTCAGATTTATGGTGGTATGGGATTTTCTGCGGAGGCGCCCATGGACAGGGCTTACAGGGATGCCAGGATCAACAGGATTTTTGAGGGTACCAATGAGATCAATCGTTTACTGACGGTAGATATGATGCTGAAGCGTGCGATGAAAGGGGAGCTGGATTTGATGACGCCTGCAACTGCAGTAGCCGGAGAACTGATGTCTATTCCTGATTTTGGTGAGGAGGATACAACCTTATTTGCTGCGGAGAAAAAGATCATTAAGAATCTGAAAAAAGCAACCTTAATGGTGGCGGGTTCTGCGGTGCAGAAGCTCATGATGAGCTTGTCTAAAGAACAGGAGATCTTAATGAATATCGCAGATATGGCGAGTTATGTCTACGTGGCGGAATCTGCGATGCTGAGAACAGAGAAGCTGGTGAGCCTGAGAGGAGAGGAGGCTTGTGCCGGACAATTGAATATGATGCGGATTTATTTTGTTGAAGCGGTAGATGCGGTTCAAAAAGCCGGGAAAGAAGCTTTATGGTCTTTTGCGGAAGGTGATGAATTGAGAATGATGATGGTTGGATTGCGCAGATTCACAAAAATGGAGTCTTTCAATGTGAAGGAATTACGTCAGAAAGTAGCGCAGGAACTGATTGCTGCAAATAAATATTGTTACTAATTATTCCCGTCTCGAATGATTCAGGCGTCTCCATATCTTGGGGGCGCCTTTTTTATTCATTTGTTAAAAATGGTTAAAAATTGTTCTATCCCTAATAAAAGACTATTTTTGTGCATTATGTTAAAAAACAAGATTTTATTGGTTGCGGTTGCGTGTGCAATTATATTATCTTCCTGCAGTAAAGATATTCCTTATGATAGGAAGGCGCAGTTTACAATTGATTCTGGATTGATCGTAAATTATGTGAAAGACAATAAAATCACAGATGTAAAACAGAAAGATGGTGTGTTCTATAAAATTCTTAGAGAAGGTACTGTTGATACGACTCCTGTTACCTTAAATGTGCCACTGGCTTTGTTTTATACCGGACATGTTTTGGGAACGAAGCAGGCTTTTGATTCTACCGGAATACAGGCACCACGTGTGTTTGTGCTGGCTAACGTAATTAAAGGCTGGCAAATTGGCGTTCCATTGATTAAGGGTGGTGGCGAAATACGGTTGTTTATTCCATCTACACTGGCTTATATTAACCGCCCCGTTGGTCCGATCCCTGCCAATTCAATCTTAGATTTTGATATTACCCTGAAAGAAGTTAATCCTAAAACCCAAACTAATTAAGAATGCTTAAAAGACTATCAGCATCATATATACTGGCCATGGCTGGCCTTGTTGTTTTATTCGGTTCCTGTAAAAAAGAATACGAATCTATTCAGGATACGGATGATTCGAAGATTCAACAATTCATATCGTCAAATAATCTAACGATGGTTAAGGATTCTACCGGATTCTATTCATCGGTTACCAACCCTGCTTCGGGAGATCTGTTGAAGAGTACAGATTCCGTATTATACCACATTAATCTGAAATCGATGCAGAGTGGAACGGTATATTACGCTGATGCTGCAAATGGAAATTACGGGACATTAGTTGGTTATACCAATAGTGTGTCTATTTATACGGCTACTACTTCAACAGGAATTGCTATTGAGGGTATTAGAAGATCCTTGCTGAAAGTTATTCCTGGCGGTACCTTAAGACTTTTGGTGCCTTCTTACCTTGCTTTTGGAAAGAATGGTTCTTCTACACTGGGTGTGCCTTCCAATGAGGTTTTAGATATAACCGTGACCACTTTCCCTTATAAGAAACAGAGTGACCTTGATGATAAAAAGATTACCGATTTTATAGCTGCAAAGGGTATTACAGGTGCTGTGAAAGATCCGGCAGGAATCTATTATGTGATTACAGATCCTGGAACCGGAACAGATGTGATTAATCTGGGGACGACCATTACGGCAAAATATACAGGAAGATATCTGGATGGAACAACATTTGATTCCAATACCGATGGTACTTTTTCAACGGTCTTAACCGGTGTGATCCAGGCCTGGGGCAGAACCATCCCGCGTATCCATAAAGGAGGTAAGATAAGGATCATTACGCCTTCCCGCTGGGCTTATGGAACTTCTGGATCTGTGAATACTTCAACAGGTCTTTTAACGATTCCGAGAAATGCAGTTCTGGATTTTGATATTGAAGTTACTGATGTAGCGAATAATTAATTGAATTTATCCAGGGCGTCTTTAAATACACGAAGGACGCGTTCTCTGGCAAAAGCATGTTCAACAATAGGTTGGACATGCTTTTTTGCTTGATAAGCAGGTGCCCATTTGTTGATATAGAGCTGATCCGGGTCAAATTTTTTGGCCTGCAGTTCAGGGTTGAATACCCTGAAATATGGAGCTGCGTCATTTCCGCATCCACAAGCCCACTGCCATCCGCCGACATTACTGGCCATTTCATAATCGAGCAGTTTTTCTGCGAAATAAGCTTCTCCCCATCTCCAATCGATCAGAAGGTGTTTGGTTAAAAAACTGGCTACGACCATCCGGACGCGGTTATGCATATAGCCTGTTTGATTGAGCTGTTTCATCCCCGCGTCTACAATGGGATATCCGGTTTCACCCTGGCACCAGGCTTCGAACTCCTTTTCATTGTTTCTCCATTGGATCTGATCATAAGCGGGTTTAAATGCCGAATGAACTGTATGCGGGAAATGCCATAGGATCATCATATAAAATTCTCTCCAGGCCAGTTCTGAAAGCCATTTGTTCGCTTTGTTTGCTAGGGCCTGCGATACGGCATAGCGGATACTGATGGTCCCGAAACGTAAATGGAGGCCAATATGCGTAGTCGCGTCATCTGCCGGAAAATCCCTGCGCTGTTCATATTCCTGCAATTTCGAACTGAAATCTTTTGATGGAAATGAGATGGCAGTAGGAGAAAAACCAAGTTCTTCCAAACTTGGGAGAGTGCATGGTTCCGTTTTTAACAAATTAGAAAAGTATTGTTGTGTTGGATAGGCTTTCAGATAAAAGTCATCTAGTTTTTTGAGCCATTGCCGGAAGTAAGGTGTGAAAACGGTATAGGGTTTTTTATCGTCTTTAACGACTTCATCTTTTTCAAAGATGACCTGGTCTTTATAGGTATTGAAACTGATTTCTTCTGAACTTAGATATTCTGCAAGAGCGTTGTCTCTTTCCAGGGCATAAGGCTCATAGTCATGGTTAGCGACAACACATTTAACGGTATAAGAACGAAGCAGTTCCGGCCATACTTTTTCTGGCTGCCCGTGTTTGATCAGGATGGAAGAGCCCAAATGGCTAAGTTCCGTGGAGAGTTTATTTAAAGTTTGATGGATGAAGGATACTCTGGCATCTCTTTTATCCTGTAGTTTGTCTAAAATATGAGTGTCGAAAATGAAAAGGGGCAATACGGGCAGACCAGTTTTTAATGCGTAGTATAGTGCGGCGTTGTCTTCAAGGCGCAAGTCTCTGCGCAACCAGCAAATGCATATTTCTTGTGTTGTTGTCATGTAGGTGTATCGGCTTCTATTTATTGAATTGCTGGATAGCGCTAGGCGTGATAAATATTGTTTAGCGCATCATCCAGCTGAGTAAAGTTAAAAGTAAATCCGTAATCGAGTAATTTTTGTGCGGATGTATTGTTACTGATCAGCGCGATGGTACTCATCTCTCCCAAAATGGACTGTAATACGCTTTCGGGGACATGGATAGGCCAGACTGGCCTGTGTAATGATTTTGCTATGGACTTTGTTAGGGTTTGATTAGTTACCGGATATGGGGCACAGGCATTAAAAACACCCATCATGACTGGATGTTCAATGGCAAACAGGTAGATGTTGATCATGTCTTTTATGTGGATCCAGGGTACCCATTGTTTTCCTGTACCCAGAGGGGCGCCAACAAAAAAGCGGATGGGTTTTTCCATGGATGCGAGCCCGCCTTCCCCCTTTTTTAAGATAAAACCGGTTCTGAGTTTAACAATTCTCAGACTGAGGGATTTTCCTTTGTCTACTGCGGCTTCCCATTGTGCACAGCATTCTGCAAGGAAGCCATAGCCTTTTTCAGATTGCTCGGTTAGGATTTCGTCGCCGCAATCTCCGTAATAGCCTACGGCTGAAGCGGAAATAAAATCCTTTACCTGGTTGGGGGTTTCTTTCAGTGTTTTATAGAGAAGATTGGTAGAGAGGACCCGGCTGTCTATGATTTGCTGTTTTCGTTCTTTAGTCCATTTTTTATCGGCAATGTTCTCTCCTGCAAGATGTACTATCGTGTCGATTCCATCCAGACAGGAATGGTCTATTGTTTGTTTGTAAACATCCCAGAGGTAAACTTGTGTTTTTTTTGTTTTTACCGGCCTTCTGGACAATAGGGAAACGTTATGTCCTGATGCTAACAGTGTTTTGATTAATTCTTTGCCAATCATTCCTGTGGCTCCGGTAAGTAGGATGTGCTTTTTCATCGCGATCTGATTTTAGCGTTCTAGAGCAGCTAAAGGTAACAACCTTTCACCAGCCAAATAAGTTTTAGAAAAATAAGCTTATTGAAAAAATCAATAATGCTCTTAGAGGACTGGACTCCTTGCCCCGCTGCGCTCCAGTGGCAAGGCGCCCTGAGGTCCTCTAAGAGCATTATTGATTTTTTATATGGCGCTTAGGGAGGGAGGTGAGCCAGGCAGGGTTGATTAGTAAATTTTGCTTCCAGTTGGAGTTTATGGAAGTGGTGGTTAAGCGTATTTTTTCTATAAGACTTTATTTTAACATTTTATGCACCATGCATGGATTGTCCCTCAGTAAGCGCCTAGAAAAAATCAATGTTACTTGGAGGAGACCTCAGCTTTCGAAGCAGTCTGCGCAGCAACTGCGCAGAAAGCGTAGTCTCCGAAGAGTACATTTATTTTTTACGACAAGCTTAACCCATTATTTTTTACGACAAGCTTACCCTTTTTTGTTTTGTTAGTGTAAATATTACGTGTGATGCTAGTTTTAAGAAGCAAAATCCTATATTTTTGTGAGTTATCTAACATATCTAGTTCTGTATTGATGAAATCCAAAAAAATATTAGTTTGGTTTAGGAATGATCTCCGTTTGCATGATAATGAAATGCTCGTAGAAGCCATTGCTAAGTCGGATAGTATTTTACCTGTTTACTTTTTTGATCCGCGTTATTTTGAACCCACTCCACAGGGTACATTTAAATCCGGCGCGTTAAGGACAAAATTTCTAATTGAAAGTGTACAGGCTTTAAGGACATCTTTTCAAAATCTTGGCGGCGATATTTTAATTTTAAAGGGGAAACCGGAAGAGTTGTTGCCTGAATTGGTGGAACAATATGATATTGCTGAAGTGTATCATCACCGGGAGGTCGGTCCTGAAGAGACGAAGATATCTGCTTATGCAGAAGATCGTTTATGGAAATTAAGAATTAATCTGAGGCACTTTATAGGGCATACTTTATACAATAAGGAAGACTTGCCTTTTCCGATTAAGGATATTCCTGATGCTTTTACACAGTTTAAAAAGAAGACAGAACGCGATGCCATTGTAAAAGCTTGTTTCCTGGCTCCTGAGGTAATTTCTTTTGAAGAAACAGAAGATTGGGGACAAGTTCCTGCTCTGGAAGAACTGCTGCAGGAGATGTTGATAGATGAAGCAGAACTTTTTCCATCCATTTGCGGCGGTGAAACGGAAGGATTAAAGCATTTAAAACACTTACTGGAAGAAGGATCTGACGTGTATCTGAAAGTGCCGGCGAAACTGAGTGCCGGTAAACAAGGGTTTTCCTCGAAGCTTTCAGCATGGTTGTCTTTCGGCTGTTTGTCTCCTCGTATGGTGTACTGGCAGGTGAAGGATGCGGAAGATAAATACGGTACGAATCCTAACTTTAACCAGATTTTACTTGGCCTTTTATGGAGAGATTATTTCAGGTTTATGTTTAAAAAGCATGGGATGGATTTCTTTAATGATGCTGTGCTGGAATTTGATCAGGCTCCATTGACGGAAGAGGAAAGGGGAAGATGGCTGCAGTGGATGAAAGGTCAAACAGGGAATCCACTTATTGATAAGCATATGGGAGAATTGAATCAAACTGGTTTTATACCACATTCCGCCCGTTTGCTTACCGCTACTTTTCTCATTCATATCCTGAAGATCAATTGGGTAAGGGGCGCTACCTATTTTGAAGAAAGATTAATTGATTATTCTCCTGCAAGTAACTGGTGTAACTGGGCTATTGTAGCTGGAGGAGGTAAAGATCAGGGCTCTAAAAAAAATACTTTCGATCTGGACAAACAATTTAAATTGCTAAATGTCCAAATTTCGGATCTTCCGGCAACGGTTTGAAATTTTTATCGGTCTTTAAATGCACTGGAGGCGGATGTTTCAATAAATGTTAAACAAAAATTGCATTTTAGACAAAGTTGTTTAACATTTGTTGTAAATATATTGTGAGAAAATTTTCAATAAGTGACATAGAGGGTCTGATTGGTATCAAGGCTCATACCATTCGTGCATGGGAAAGCAGGTATAATTTTGTGCCGCCGAAGAGAACTGCCACGAATATCCGGTATTATGATGAGGAAGATCTAAAGATGCTTCTGAACATTGTTGCGCTTAATGAGAATGGCTATAAGATCAGCAAGATTGCAAAAATGAGTAAAAAACCTGTCTCTTATACACATCTAAAAGGGGGGGGGGGGGGGGGGGGGGGGGGGGGGGGGGGGGGGGGGGGGGGGGG
>NZ_JAELTV010000239.1 GCF_016429005.1 Pedobacter sp. ASV19 | reverse complement strand
AGATGTGTACAAGAGACAGATTCTAGGGCTATTACCCCTTACCATATTCGCTCAGAAACAACAAACAACACCCTACCAGTTAAAAGGCGAAGTTAATTTCCCAAAAGGCGACGAAACCGGCCGCAAAATATATTTTGTTTACCAGCAAAATGGACAACTAAAAACAGACAGCGCTCTAATTACCAATAACAAATTTAGCTTTAGCGGAACAGCAGACATCGCTATTAAAACCATTCTGCAGTTTACAAAACCCAATACCACACCCGAGCCAGATACCGATCCAAACACCCTGATACTTTACCTAAACAGCGGCCTCACAGATGTTAAAGCCACAGGCTTTTTAAGCCGGGCACAAGTAACCGGATCTCCTGTACAAGAAGAATATATAGCTTTTACGCGAAAATACAGCAAGTGGGACAGATTGTTGAGATCGACAGATCGACGCAGAAGAAATCTGGATAAAAAAGACTTATTAAAATTGCAATCCCTCAACAAGAGCATTGACTCCCTTCAAAACTTGAAGATGAATGACCTTTCTGCCTATCTAAACGAAAACACATCTAAACCCTTTGCTATTGAAGCGATTTTAATGTATCTAAAATCCAAAGGATCATCATTAGATGAACACAAGATCGAGCAATATTTTATCCAATTACCAGAAGATCAAAAACGATCAGTTTACGGGCAGGAAGCTCAAAAAATGATTGCCGATTTAAAGAAACATAAATAAGAACTATTAGAGCAAGGCCATTAATGAAGATATTTTTTTCTATACTCCTTTTACTTTCCCTGAATTTTAAATTCACCAACGCACAATCGAAACACGAAACCACTATTTCGGTCATAAAAGAGGTGAATTTTTATGACGGTTACGCAAAACCCGTTAATGAACCGGTTAAACCAGGAATAATACGCATCAGCAACACCCAATATATCCGAAAGCTAAGTAACCAGGAAAAACAAAGCATTGGCGATTCAATAACCCTTAAAGTAGTGGTTAAAGCAGGTTGCGATAATTATGACAGGATAGGCAGGGTTACACTTTTTTCCGTACCAAAGGATAAAAATTACGATAGTCCCGAAGCAAAGCAATTTGAATTGCTTAGAATTATGACCCCCTTTAACTATAAAACCCGCGAACCAGATCACACTCCTTATACAACAACCATCAATCAATTAGCAGGTTTATTTAAAAACAAAGAAACAGATGTATGGATAATGACCGAAATCTTTGGTACCACGAGCGCCGGCCAAAAAGAAACCATAGGCTGTGACGGATCATTATTAACCTATACTGCTTCGGTAAATCTAACCAGCTCTAAAACAAAAAAGAATAACCTTGTACAGCCAATTGCCTTATTAAGCTATTTCCCTTTAAACGGAGAAGACAGCACTGCAGGACACAACACCAAGGAAGTCGCATTTCATGTAGACAACAATATCAAAACAGCCGTATTGTATTTGATCACATCAGGACATGGAGCAGGAGAAGGTGGAGAAGAATACAACTGGCGCGAGCATGTTATTTATGTAGATGGAAAAGAATACACACGTATAGCAGTAAACCAAAACTGTGTACCCTACGAAATTTATAATACCCGCAACAATGGAATTTACGGCCCCGATATTGCACAAGAACGCCGCAGCTGGTGCCCCGGTGCGCCCGTACCAACCAGAGCTATAAATTTGGGCAAATTGACCCCAGGTAATCACAATATAAAAATTGCAGTCCCTGAAGCCAAATTGTTAAACAACCAAAGTACCTATTACTTATCGGCCTATATTGCAGCAGAATAGGTAGGAATATAACTATCGTCATTAATCCAGATAATTAAAAGTATAAAGGCCATGCGATATGCATGGCCTTTATACTTTTAATTATAGATGGCTGCTAATTTCTTTTCCAGCGCCTCACCTCTCAGATCCTTTGCGATAATCTTTCCGTTCACATCAACAAGAAAACTGGTAGGAATAGACCGGATACCATACTCAGTGGCCAAATTGCTTTTCCAACCTTTTAAGTCTGACACATGTAACCAGTTTAGTTTATCTGCATCAATTGCTTTAAGCCAGGCATCTTTCTTGTCATCCAGCGACACCCCAACTATTTCAAATCCCTTCTCATGGTATTTTGCATAAGCTTTCACCAAATTAGGGTTCTCTTTTCTACAAGGTCCGCACCAGCTGGCCCAGAAATCGACTAACACTACTTTTCCTTTTAATGAAGAGAGTTTAAAATTTTTACCCTCCCGGTCGGGCAAGGTAAAATCTGGTTTTACGCCAAGACCGGTCTTTGCACTCACTGCAATTGCCTGACCAAGCTCTTTGCCATAAATCGTATTCTTTCCAACAGAAGTTAGAGCAGCATAATTGCTTTGTGCTTTTTCTGGATTGGGATAAGTAACAAAACGATCCATAATTACAAATGGGGCAATTGCCGATGAGGGATATCGTTTCACAAAAGCATCCACAGTGTCAATTAACCGTAGGTTCAACTGCGCAAATCCGGCATCCACAGCAGATCGGTCACCTTTGCCGATGCTGTCGGCCATTTTATAAAGATGCCCGGCATAATCTCTGATCGCCGACCATTTCTTTAACCACTCTTCCCAAACTTTTTGTGCCCCGGCACCCGTAATTTCTGCATTGTCCAGATGGTTAAAATTTCCTTTTATTTTTACATTTTCATTTGGCTGGATAACTACAGACATATACTGTTGCTTGCCCAAGCGCAAACTATAGATCAGCGTGCCGGGGCTGGTTCCTTTGAAGTTAAAATTTCCACTTTTTGCTTCTGTAGAATCTGTTAAATCTTTGCCCAGATACCTTGTGCTCAAGAAGACTTTTCCGTCAGCCAGCCCGTCAATCTGACCAGAGATGGAATATTTACCTTTATTTTGCGCATAAACCGAGCTACCGCATAAAACAGCCATTGCAAACAGCACTTTAGGTCTCAGGTATTTTTTTAATTTTATTAAATGCATCATTATATTGTTTTTATGTTGTTTAATATTTGTAAGCTATATCTACTATTTTCCCAAAACCCTTGAACATATTGGTATAATTACCCATGCTTCCTGTACTGCTGATGGTGAAATAATATAATCGTCCTTCTGTTCCGTTCCAGGTAGCCACAACCAACCTTGCCTTTTTTACCGGATCTGTATCATTAGGGGTATACTTTGCATACTTTATGGCTGTAATTTGCTCCCCAACCGGAAACGAATAGCTTTCTACAACTGTATTAGAACTCGTCTCATAACAGGATACTTTATTGTCATTACTATAATAAATGTGTGGCGTAGAAGTCGATCCGGCTGCTGCAGTATAGGTGAGTATACCAGGTGCATTCATCAATACCTTTGCCAGCGTAATATTTGGTGCAGTTGTCGTATTTGTTGTTTTGTACCTTAGCAAATAAGCCTGGTTGTCATCATTCTTCATTAATGCATTATACTCGTGCACTACGTCAGCAGAATCTTGAAATAACATGGTCATTCCGACATTATTCATCTCAAATACGCTACTAACTCCAGCTGTTCCTCCCGAAGGAAAAGATTCAAGAGAACCCGCTACAGGACTTGGGTTGTAGGCCCTGATGTGATAAAAACGTTTATCCTTATTGTCATAGACAATTGCAGGATAGGTTGGTCCGCCAACAACGAAAGGTGCCAGCGAATAATCATTGCTCCCTTGAGGATTCAGGGCAACATCTCCCCATTTTTTAACTCCTGGAAAACCACCTACCAGGTTGGAGTGTGCTTTATTATTGTTAACTACAATACCCAATGCCGGGCTTCTCACCCCGCTATACACATATTGGCTGGTCCAGGTCATCACCTGTGGATTTTGGACGGCCGGAGGGCTGAAAAACTCATAACTGTAATCAAATTTTTTAACCATCGTTAGATAATTATACTCCTGGCTCCCACTCTGTGCCAAAATGTATAGACGCTTTCCTACCGCAGAAATATCATCTCCAACTGGAAAGGGTGTAAGTTCTAATTTTCTTGGCCCAACCAGTTGGGTTGTATTGCGGTCTGTATAAATACCATGTTCAACTGTATTGTCTGGAAAAACGAACGAAAGATCTCCCTTCCCACTTTTATCTTCCAATACCAACCAGCCTGTACCATATTTGTTCCCGATTAAAATATTGTAGTTAAGGAAAAAATTAACGCCCGTAGCTTTGTTTTTCACAGTTAAACGTACTACATAAGGCTCTCCTAAAATAAAAGGGTCACCCTTAACCAGATATTTCAATTCATACTCGTTAGAGATTGTAATGCGCGGTGCAGCCAAGCTCAATGCACCATTGTTATTATAAACAAGCCAGGAAAATTCCAGTTGACTGAGATCATTACCCATACTCTGTGACAGGGTGGGTTTCAGTTTTAAGGTATCACCCTGAAAAACGGTAAAAACAGCTTTAGATTTCGGATCCGATAGCGCAACCGAATTTACAGGCGTTAAATCCTGGTTGCTATGGTCTTTTGTGCAACGCACCAACAACACAGCGATCAGAAGAAATAACAGCGCAGCATATTTTTTATATATTCTTTTCATAATCATTTTATTAATTCTTCATCAATTGTTAAGGGAATGTAACCTCTATCCCAAATTCATCTATCAGAGGTCCATGGGCTTGATTATAGGCCAGCAATTCGTTCTTGGCCTTTTGAGAAAGATAACGGGAGTCTTGGGGAAGTGGTGAAGAATTCCAATTGGTTTTTCCGGTAACCGCTAACAGGAATTTAAACTTTACTACAGAATAGGTTCCGAAATAAGATGCCCAGACTGCATCCCAAATCGTAGGCTTAGACAAAACATCCGAAATGGATATTTTATACCTCAGCTGATTGGTAAAACCTGGTTTAAAATCAGCATTTTCTTTAATATCGAGAATCACATTAACTGTACTGTCTTTAAGGCCCGGTTTCCGGTAAACATATACTGGCACCGTTGCACTAAACGCATTAGCTTTTACTAATGCCGGACCAATCTTATAATGGTATCCTGCCTTTGCAGTTGCTCCATCCCTTGGCTCCAGACGAATCTGACGATCTTTTGCAGCGGCGTTGCCAATGATCCGATATGTAATTAACACGGTATCGGTAACTTTGACGTCTGGCGAGGTGGCAAAGGTAAAGACGGTACTGTCTGGCAGAGACGTTACGTATATGGCCCCTGGCTCATTAAATAATAATTCTTTATCTCTTTTACAGGATAGAAAAGTCAAAGTGATGATCATCATCACCAAACCTCTTTTTGCGATCAGTTTCATAATCATTTCTTAATTAGTTCCCGATGTACCAAATTCCACCTCGGCATCAGGTAATGGAAAAATGTAATTGTCTTTAGTCATGGGGTTGGCTGCGCCATCCGGAATCGTTACCGTATTCTTACGTTTAAAATAGAACCACAGTTGTCCCTCAGCATAAAACTCCTTTCGGTACTCCAACAGAATCTCGCTTTCAAAGGCATCACGCGTGGCCGGAACGGCTAATGCGGGGATCAGGCGATTGACCCTTACTGTATTCAGGTAGTTTATCCCCTCTTCCATGGTTGGCGCACACTCTGCAGCGATATAATAAAGCTCTGCGAGGCGGATTACCGGAATGATCCGTTGCCTTACATTAAGATCGTTGTCACACCAGTACTTCTTCGTATAGACAATTGAGGTGGTTACCTCACTCCAAAGATTTTTAGAAGCTCCTGGTTTACGAATATCTGTTCCATAGCCAACTAATGAAGCCTGGAACATCGCATCCAGCTTAGTCCTGGTAGACCATAAGTCAGAAATTTCTCCGGTTGGTGTTGTATTCTTAAATACATCATCTGCAACTACCTTTAGTCCAGAAACATATATCGAAAACACATGTTCAGAGCTGAAAGTAAGATCGGAGCTTAGTGCTGTGGCATCCACATTTAATGCAGATGGAACAACAAAAGAAAATTTCTGACTATTGATCACATCATTGGCGTACTTATATGCATTTGCCTTATCGCCTTTAAATAAGTACAATCTGGCTAGCGTTGCTTTTACTGCCCAATAGTTCAAATGGTTCTGACGAAACTGAAGAAACAGATCTGCATTGGTACTTCCCTGATTACCTGCAATCTGATCTATATTCTGATTCACAGACAATAAGGCCTCGGCAGCTTTCAGATCGGCCTCACATAAATCTAAAACCGCGCCCAGACTTAGCCTTGCCTGTGGTTTTACGGTAAACTCCTTCATATAGGCAATAGAAACAGTACCCGCATTCGCACCATCAGCATAGCGCTCGGAAAATAAACGGGCCAGGTCAAAATGCAGAAATCCACGCATTCCCAGGGCTTCTCCCTTAATGATGCTTCGACTGGTTTCATCCAGTACAGCTTGGCTATTGTCTATATTTTTCAGGATATAATTTGTCTGTGCTATTGAACCGTAACCATTTGTAAAAACCGCATCGGTTAAACTCCTTACATCTGCATCTTTATAGTTATAATGGGCTATCTTATAATAGAGCGAAGTAGATAATGTTTTATTTTCGTAACGCTGTGCCAAGATATCCAGTAAACCAAAGCTCAGGTTTCGGCCATAGCCGCTTGATTTTGCCGCATTTTGATAAATACCAAATAATGCATCTGTATAGCCTTGCTTTGAGCTAAATTGTGCTTCTTCTTTCACTTGTGTCTTAGGATTTACATCCAGCCATTTCTTGCAGGAAGCAAACAACAACAGCAGGCCAAATAAGCAGGCTGGGAAAAGTTGTTTAATAGTTTTCATCTATATAATTAATTAATACTTTGTGTATGGTTTCCTATAAAAAATAATTTCTCTAGAATGTGGTTTGCAGCTGCAGGGTAAAGGAACGGCTAAATGGATAATCCAAACCTCGTTCCCGTTTGATACTGGCTAGCCTAAACAACTCACTGCTGAATAAGGTGATCTTTGTATTTTGAAGTCCAATCCGCTTATTGAATTTATCGGAAAAACGATAATACACAGAGGCACTTTCTCCGGTAATAAAATTATTCCGCTGAACAAACCTGGAAGTTGCATAGGTGATTGCGGGCGTAGCATTACTTCTGTAATCGAGAATACCTCTGTAAAAAGCAATATCGCCGGGGGCCTGCCAACGTTGCTCTGCTACCCTCCGGTCTACGTTATACATTCCAACATTCACATTCTCTACCCGGTCAACCAGAGTCTGATTATAAGCATCTCCCCCGAAATTAAATCGTAAATACAAGTTAAACCCAATACCATTTAATTCCATATTGGTTCCAAACGTACCAGATAATGTAGGGGTTGCATCTCCCACAATCACCTGATCAGCCGGGTCATAAGTCGTTGTCATACTACCGTCTCTCTTACGAAACAACTCCAGCCCTGAAGCCGGATCTATACCCAGGGATTGTACCGCCCAGATTACATTTACAGACTGACCTTCTGCATACCTGGGCAGAGGTGTGCTCGATTTGGTGGTATTTGCTCTGTTGTTCAGCGCCTCAATCGTTGATGATATTTTTTCGATTTTATTCGTTACATGAAAAACATTGGCAAATACAGAAAGGTTATTTCTGCTTTTTGGATTTGCTATGAAATTGTACCTTCCATAAAGCTGTCTCTTATACACATCTAAAAAGGGGGGGGGGGGGGGGGGGGGGGGGGGGGGGGGGGGGGGGGGGGGGGGG
>NZ_JAELTV010000238.1 GCF_016429005.1 Pedobacter sp. ASV19 | reverse complement strand
GTCTGGCAGCATCTTCTGCCTTGGCCGGTGTCCCGGTCAATACCGTAACTTCTGCGCCAAGTGCCTTTGCGATCCTGATTGCCACGTGGCCCAAGCCGCCTATGCCCAAAATACCAACCTTTTTCCCAGGTCCGGCACCCCAGTGTTTTAACGGTGAATAGACCGTAATCCCTGCACATAAGAGCGGGGCTGCTGCTGCAAGATCTTTAAAAGCAGGCATGTGCAGTACATATTTCTCATCACATACATAGGTTTGCGAGAAGCCGCCAAAAGTAGCACCGCCCAGGTACTTGTCTACAGAGTTGAATGAGAACGTTACGCCGTTTTCACAGAACATCTCAAGGTCGTGGTTACACTGTTCGCAGTGCCCGCAGGAATCCACGATACAGCCCACAGCGGCCAGTTCGCCTACCTTGAACGCTGTTACACCGGTCCCCAATTTGGTTACCCTGCCTACTATTTCGTGACCCGGTACAATTGGGTACATCGTGCCGCCAAAATCATTTTTAACCTGGTGCAGATCTGAATGGCAGATTCCGCAGTATAGGATTTCAAATTCTACATCTTTGGCCTGCAATGCCCTGCGTTCGATTTTCATTTCCTGCATGGGATTACCCTGGGCATGGGTACCTATGGCTTTTATAGTGGTTGTTTCCATTCTGTTTTTATTATGTTTCTTGTTTAGCTTCTGTTACTGTTGATTTTTAAGGGATGCCATATCTATGACGAACCGGTACTTTACATCGCTTTTCAGCATCCGGTCGTAAGCTTGTTTAATGTCCTGCATTCTGATGACCTCGATCTCAGAGACGATATTTTTTTCGCCACAAAAGTCAAGCATTTCCTGGGTTTCGGCCAGTCCTCCAATCAGGGAGCCTGCAACAGATTTCCTGCCCATAATCAGGGGAACTGAATTTAGGATCGGCTCCAGTCCTCCAAGATATCCGACCAGAACGAGCGTTCCGTCGATGCTCAAGGTGGAAATATATGGATTCACATCATGGATGTAGGGCACGGTATCTATGATGAGGTCAAACTTGCTGCTTACAGCATCCATCTGATTTTTGTCCGTCGACATTACCACTGCATCCGCGCCAAGGTCAAACGCATCCTTTTCTTTGCTTTTAGACCTGGAAAACAGGGTAACGTCCGCTCCAAGTCCCTTGGCCAGTTTTATAGCCATATGTCCCAGACCGCCTAAACCGATTACCGCTACTTTACTTCCCTTGCCCACCTTCCAGTGTCTGAGCGGCGACCATGTTGTAATTCCAGCGCAGAGTAGGGGAGCGACAGCCGCCAGATCCAGGTTTAAGGGAACTTTGAGGACGAACTGCTCGTCTACAACGATCTTCTCTGAATAGCCGCCAAATGTATGTCCGCCGCTATGCTTATCATATCCGCCGTAAGTAACTGTTGATCCGTTCAGACAGTATTGCTCGAGGTCTTTTTTACAGCTTTCGCAGGTCCGGCACGAATCCACCAGGCAGCCAACGCCGGCCAGATCGCCGATTTTCAGCTTGGTCACTCCAGGCCCGGTTCCAATCACCCGTCCAACGATCTCATGTCCGGGAACCAAAGGGTATTTTTCCTTTCCCCAGTCTCCATGAACGTGGTGCATATCTGAGTGGCAAACGCCACAATATAAGATCTCGATTTCTACGTCATTCTCCAAAACGGCCCTACGCGAAATGTCCAGTTCTTTTAAATCCTGGCCAAGAGCCTCCGTGCCGTATGCTTTTACTTTTTTTGTATCCATTTGTTCTACTTATAATTAATTCAGCGGGTAGAAATAGAGATGTGGACCTCCATTTTACCGTTAGGTGTATCTGCCATGATTTTCTTGGCCAGATTCCATTTATTTATCCTTAGGGGTTGACCGAGCTATACTCTTCATCTGTAACGGGTAAGAGCCAATCCGTTTTATCGCTTGCGCTATCGGGAACTATGGCGACATGCCTCATGGCGCTTTCCTTTGAACCACCATGCCAGTGTTCGATGTTTGCAGGGATTTTGATTACATCGCCCTGCCGGATAATCTCAACCGGTTTTCCTTTTTCCTGGTAATATCCGATGCCCTCGATAACCAGGAGGATCTGGCCATTGGTATGCGTGTGCCAGTTGGTCCTGGCACCTTTCCCGAATGATACAATGCCCATGATGGTATTGTATTCATTATTTTCCAGCAGCAGGTTTACATTTACGCTACCCACAAAATAGTCTGCAGGTGCCTGGTTTCCTTTTTCTATGAACGAACTTTTGGTCATGATTTATTTTGTTAATTCTTTTAATTCTATGTTTATTGTCTCTTGATACCGCCCCACTACGGATGGCACTACTTTATCAACGCAGTAATGGGTTAACCGGGCTTACTGATGCCCAGGTTTTCATTTATATGCAGTTCAGGATTCTGAACAAGCCTGGCTACAAAAGAAGCAATGCTTTTTCTTGAAATGGCCGAACCACTTTCGGGAGTTCCCTTGGGGGTTATTGCGTAGTCTATTTCATTGGAGCTGGTAAACCAATCGGGCCGTAAAATGGTGTAGTCAAGGCCTGATGCCTCGATAATATCAGCCAGTTTGCGATAGGGTAGTAAAACCGGCTTCAGTGGGGTCTGGTAGATGCCAATCGAGCTGATGGCGATCAACCTTTTCACCCCTTCCTCCTTCATGGCCTTTACGATGTTTTGTCCCATTGCTTCCAGGTTTCCGGCAAGGTTGAGGTAAACGATGTCCTGACCGGAAACTGCGTTTTTCAGTTTTGGATAATCCAGTACATCGGCCTCGATAACGGTTGCCCTTGCGGTATCACTTTCGATCCTGTTTTTATTCCTGGCCAGTAAGGTAAGGTCTATATCTTCTAAATCCTGGAAAGCCTCGATGACAAATTTAGCCAGGCTTCCTGAGGCCCCAATGACAATTACTTTTTTCATCTGTTCATTTATTAATGATAATTAGTTAATGATACTTGCTTTTAGCGCAAGCATCTTCCACGCACTACTGCCGGTTTCCCGGGCGAAAACCTCTATATAGGAAAGTTGCGATACTCTTTTATTTCCGGAGATGGTCATATCAAATCTGCCTTTTCCAACTACGGTAGCAGTATTCCCGGAAATGACCGCGGTATTTTCAGTTATCTCGATCGAGTTGTGCTTAAAGTCCTGTCCGGAAAGCCTTGCGATGTAGCCTGGCTTTTGATTCAGGCTGCCATCAGAGGCTACAGCCAGAAATTTGGGATGCAGGATAAGTGCAACCGAATCGATATTGCCTTCAACTTCCCATTTAAAAATATCGGCGGATATTTTAAGCACTTCCTTTTCAGAAGTGGTCTGGCTGAATCCCTTTGATGCGAAAAAGAGAAAGATTAAGGATAGGTAATATTTCATTTTGTTAGTTGACTTGAGTTTGCGGATAAATTTTCCTGGCGGTTTTTAAGGGCATAAAAACCGATGAAGCCTGAAAAAAGCAGTAATATAATGCCTACGCAGAGGATGAACCTGAAATCGGTGAAATCGGCAAGAAAGCCCCATCCACCCGACATCAATGCACCTCCTGCCGCCAGGGCAATAGAGATGTTGGAGAAAATTTTGGCATAGTCCAGGCTACCGAAAACGGTCCTGACCAGCAGGGCAGTTTCTACCGTTACCCCTGCATAGGCCCAGCCAAAAAGAAACCCACCGGCGCTCATCAGTGCGATATGAGAGGTGCCCAGCAATAAACAGACAAAACCGGCGATCCCCAATCCAACGGAAGTCATCACCCCGATCAACGGGCTTTTATCATTGATCCATCCAAGGGCGATCTTTCCAATGGTAACCCCGAGCATAATGGCAGAAGCCACAAAGGCAGACTGTTCCACAGAGTAACCGACACTGGTTACATAGCTTGGTAAAAATAGGTTAAGGGTAGAGACCGAAACCATCATGAAGGCAAAAATAAGCAGGGCATAAAAAGCGAACGACTTTATGGCGACCGGATAACTGGTTCCTGATTTCAGGCTTTCCGTTTGTTTCTCTCCAAAAGCCTCCTGTCCCTTTTCACGGGGATAATTTCGCAGGAGCAGGGCCAATAGGGGAGCCACAAGCAAAAGAATAATTGCCCCAAAAATAATATAAGTGGTGCGCCAGCCATAGGTCGCGATCAGATGTCCGCCAAGGGGATTAAAGATGACCCCTCCAACTCCCGAAGCGGCGCTGCATAGCCCCATAAAAAAGCCGACCTTTGAATTGAACCAGCGGTTGACCATTGTCGGGTAGCTCAGGTAGAGCAGAAAAGCAAGTGTCAGCCCGTTGACGGCGCCTGCCAGGTAAAACTGCCAGACCGCACTGAAAGTGGACATGGCGAGAAAGGTCAGGCCCAGGATTGCAGAACTTGCGCTGAGCAGCCACCTGGCGCTGAACCTGTCCATCAGTTTTCCGGCAACGGAAAGCATCAGGATGGAAAAGAAATAAACAAAGGTCATATAGTATCCGAAATCGCCCACCGATACACCGATCGCTGCGCTTACAGGTTTATAAAAGATTCCTGCACAGCTCATCACCAGGCCGATATCGATACCCATGATCAGGCAACAACAGAAAATGATTACATAACCGTAATGGAATCTGGAGGATTTGGATTTAGCCATGGGTTTATTTTGTTTCAGGTTGAAGTGGCCCATAGAAATAGGATGCGGTAGCCCCGCCGTCGATCAGAAAATCTGACCCGGTGATAAAAGCCCCCTTTTCAGAGAGCAGCAGTTCTGCGACATTGGCCACCTCATCTGCAATGCCCGGCCTGCCTGCAGGGGATTTTGCAAACATGTTCTTATAAAAATCGCCTCTGGGACCATTGATCTCATCGAGTGCCAGAGGGGTGATGATGATGCCCGGTGATATCGAATTGATCCTGGCGCCTCTCTCGCCCCATTTTACCGCTTCGGCCATCACCCTTTTCACGTTGCAGCGTTTGGCCATCTGGTAGGCGTGCAGGGTATCTTTGATGTTTCCGGTTTGGAGCACATCCAGTTCCAGTATTTCCTCCGCTGGTGTCATTGCCAGCTGCCTGTCTGTCTCAGCGCTTAGTGCAGGCATCCGGTTTCCCGACTGACTGGAAATGGTTACGCCTGTTCCGCCTTTTTTGATCACTTTACCGAACTCCTCCAATAGAACGGCTGTTCCGTATAAGTCTACATGCAGGATCTGTTCAATTGAGGCCTGGCTTGGTGATAGCCCTGCGGCATTGATGAACATGGAGATTTCGCCTTCCTGCCCCGCAGCCTCAATCAACCGGAGGATGGATGCCTTTGAAGAAATATCCACTTCAAAGGGTACCACATCAAAGCCTGATTCTCTCATGATTTTGGAAATGGTATTGGCGTTTTCTATTTTCCAGTCGGCTACAAAAATTTTGTTTCCATAGCCCATTCTCCTTGCAATGGCCATTCCAAGCTGACCTGCGCCAATTAATACGATTACGTCTTTTTGAATACTCATCTTGTTGTTTTTTTTACTACTTGTTTATCGCGTGCATTAAAGTCCTGTTTTATACGTCATGTCGGGCCGATTCTTTTGATCTAACGCCCATGATGTTTATTTTTTCAAGTTCTGTCCTAAAGGCTGCCAATTCTGCTGTTGTGAATTTCAGATTGGCCGCACCCAGGTTTTCCTTAAGGTGGTGGAACCGCGTGGTCCCCGGGATCGGAACGATCCATGGTTTTTGTGCCAGCAGCCAGCCGAGTGAGAACTGCACAGGGGTTGCTTCTTTTTTTGTCGCCCATCTGCATACAAGATCGATTAGGGGCATATTGTTTTTCAGCGCTTCGGGTTTCATGTAGGGAACCTTTGGAAAACGGGATTCTTCAGAAAACTGGCTATATTCATTAAACCTATCGGCGAGGAATCCCCTGGTGACCGGGCACCATGGAACAAAGCCAATGCCCAGTTCTTCACAAAGATCTATCGTTCCGTTTTCATGTACCCGTTCAATAAGCGAATATTCATTTTGAAGGGCAGTGACCGGCTGCACGGCATGTGCTTTGCGGATGTTTTCATGGGAAGCTTCGGAAAGTCCGAAATGAAGGACTTTGCCTTCTTTTATCAATTCTTTTACAGTCCCCGCAACCTCCTCGATTGGAACCTTGGGATCTACCCTGTGCAGGTACGCAAGGTCTATGTGATCAGTCTGCAACCGGAGCAACATACCCTCGATAGCCTTTCTAATGCTTGCGGGCTGCGAATCCCGGCTGCCATCGCTTTTGCCGTTCTCGAACTTGAAACCAAATTTGCTCGCGATTACGACCTGGTTCCGTACCGGCTTTAATGCCGCCCCAACATATTCTTCAGAGGTGAAGGGACCATAGAATTCGGCAGTGTCAAAAAAGGTAACGCCAAGGTCAACTGCGCTGCGGATCAGTTGTCCCATTTCCCCCTTATCTCTTGGCGGGTTATAGCTGTTGCTGGTCATGCTCATGCAGCCCAGCCCAAGCGGAGAAACTTTGAGGCTGTGCTCGCCTTTTCCCAGAATACGCTGTCCGTCGGCCAAACCTGGGCCGCTGGGGGGATTTGAATCCGCCATCTTATCCTTGCTGAATCCACCGAGTGGCGCAGCTATCAGTGCGCCACTCAAAACTGCGCCTGCTTTTAAAAAGTCTCTTCTGTTATTTTCCATCTTAAAACTGTTTTTTAAATGTTTAAATCTGCCTGGTGCAACCATAAAATTTTATATCGTTTTCTTAGCTGGTTTCTTTTTTGTGCCACTGGTATCAGAATAGAGCTGCTATTGATCTGAGGATAATCCATGTACCGTCTCGTTTTTCCAGCTGCACTGTCTGCTGTAAGCGCCAATGGCTCCTTGTACCCCAGATGCGTGCGTCTAATACGTTCTGTCCAATGAACCGCGCTTTGTTACCATCTATTTTTATACTGGTCTTAACTTCCTCATAGCCGTAATACTTCATGCCCTCGTTTTTTATTTCTGCAAGCCAATCCGCTTTTGATTGCACATGGCCCGTAATATGCGTAAGGGTAAAATCAGCATCTAAAATCTCCTCCAGGCCTGCGATATCCCGGTCAATCATGAGCCGGGTAAGTTTTCGCGTAAGCGCCAATACCTGCAGCCTGCTGTTTTCCATTTGATCCGGTTCCATGATTTTAAGTCTTTGGTTTGTGAAAATGCATTTACTGTGCTAACTGGGAATGCGAAGTTTATGGTTTTAAATTTTTATTTTCTTCCCCCAAGCCAGGCGACGATTTCCGGATCCCGGTGATCAAAAAATAAACTTTTACCGGTATCCATTTTAGCGATCGCATCCAGATCATTTTGGGAGAGACTGAAATCGAAAATATCAAAGTTCTCCTGGATCCTCTTTTTTTGAACTGATTTGGGAATGACTACAATACCCCTTTGTGTAAGGTATCGGAGAATCACCTGGGCTACGCTTTTGTTGTATGCTGAGCCGATCGAGAGCAGTAACTCATTGTTGAAGATATCATTTTTTCCTTCCGCAAAAGGGCCCCAGCTTTCGATCTGCACATGATGGCTTTCCAGGAATTTTTGTGTTTCTATCTGCTGTTGGAAGGGGTGTGTTTCTATCTGATTCACCGCAGGTACGATTCGCTGGTGGACGATAAAGTCCATCACCCTGTCGGGCTGAAAATTGCTTACGCCTATGGCTTTTATTTTTCCCTCTTCGTAGAGTTCTTCCATTGCCCGCCAGGCGCCGTATACATCGCCATAGGGCTGATGGATAAGGTATAGGTCCAGGTAATCCAGCTGCAGGTTATCCAATGAGCTTTGAAAAGCCTTTTTCGCTTTTTCATAGCTGGCGTCAGCGATCCAGAGCTTGGTAGTGATGAACAG
>NZ_JAELTV010000237.1 GCF_016429005.1 Pedobacter sp. ASV19 | reverse complement strand
CCCCCCCCCCCCCCCCCCCCCCCCCCCCCCCCCCCCCCCCCCCCCCCCCCCTTTTAGATGTGTATAAGAGACAGGTTTCAGATACTGGGACAGCCGTTCCATTTTAGGCTTTGTAGATGGCACCGAAAACCCACAGGGGCAAGACCGTGAATTCTTCAGTATGATCGGAGACGATGATGCCGCTTATAAAGGAGGGAGCTACCTTTTCGTACAGAAATATATCCATAATCTATCTGCATGGAAGGCGCTTTCCACAGAACAGCAGGAGAAAGTAATTGGAAGATACAAATCTAATGACGTAGAAATGTCAGACGATGTTAAACCTGCAAATGCTCACATTGCGCTGGCCAATGTGGGTGATGATTTTAAAATCGTACGTGATAATATGCCTTTTGGCAACATCTCTACAAATGAAATGGGCACCTATTTTATAGCCTATGCAAGTACATTCAGCACTGTAGAGAAGATGCTGAACAATATGTTTATTGGTTCCCCGGCAGGAAATTATGACAGGATTTTAGATTTCAGTACCCCAAAAACAGGTAGCTTATTTTTTGTACCCACGTTTAACATGCTGGATGAACTTTCATCTGAATAACCTAGAAACTATAATCCACATCTAATGCAATAATTGGCAAAGGCAATCTCCATAAAATCACCACCTTTTTGCCTGCGTACATAGTGTGAGGTTACCCCCAGGTACTGCAGATTATTCTCGACATGCTGATGTACATCCGAAATGCCGTCGACGTGGTAATTATAGACCAGGAAATCCGTTTTATTTACAATTCGCTACAATTCATTTATAAATCGAAAGATAAGCCACAACACAGATAAACTCCCTATGCCCTACACCCACCCTGGTCTGCACCATACCCAATCCTCCATCATACCCAATCCTCCATCATACTCAATCCTGCACCATACTCAATCCTGCACCATACTCAATCCTGCACCATACCCGGTCTGCACCCAAGAAAATATGATTTCATGATCAAGCCTCAGAACCTGTAAGGTTCAGCGCGATCAGAAATCATATTTTCCCCAAAAAAACTATTATTAATTAAACAAACGTTTTCGTAAAATCATAATTACAAACCGATTGTATAACCTAAATAAGTATTTTTGGTTATGAAGAAATTTCTGGTAATGAGTGCTTTTTTAATGCTCCATCTTGGGACTCAAGCCCAACAGCATAAAATGTCTGTTGACTACGTAGTTCCCAAAGATTCCTTAGTTCGAGAAAACATTAAGGAATGGCAAGATGTTAAATTTGGTTTATTTATGCACTGGGGCCCCTATAGTCAATGGGGAGTTGTAGAGAGCTGGAGTATTTGCCCGGAAGATGAAGACTGGACCCAACGCAAAGGACCATTTTCAGAGGATTATTTCAAGTATAAAAAAGCTTACGAAAACCTTCAGACTACCTTTAACCCTGTAGCTTTTAATCCGGAAAAGTGGGTAAAAGCAGCTAAAGATGCAGGAATGCGCTATGTCGTATTTACAACAAAACATCACGATGGCTTCAGCATGTTTGACACCAAACAAACAGACTATAAAATAACAGACGCTAAAACACCCTTTTCCTCTAACCCCAGAAGCAACATCACAAAAGAGGTTTTTAATGCTTTCCGGAAAGAGAATTTTAAAATTGGAGCCTATTTCTCCAAGCCTGACTGGCACAGTGAGTATTACTGGTGGCCATATTTTCCGCCCAAAGACAGAAATGTAAATTATGACCCGGCCAAATACCCGGACCGTTGGCAGAAATTCAAAGATTTCACCTACAATCAAATTGAGGAATTGGCATCCGATTATGGAAAAATTGATATTCTTTGGCTGGATGGTGGTCAGGTCAGACCGAGTAAGAAACTTAATCAGGACATCGACATGGCCAAAATTGCCGGCATGGCCAGAAGTCATCAGCCAGGCTTAATTGTAGTGGACCGCACGGTAACAGGTGAATTTGAGAACTACACCACGCCAGAACAGCAAGTACCAGACAAGCCCCTCCCTTATCCATGGGAAACCTGCATGACCATGGGAAATTCCTGGAGTTATGTACCACATGACACCTATAAATCTGCCAAACAACTGGTGGATCTGCTGGTCAAAATTGTATCCAGAGGAGGAAACTTCCTGCTTAACATTGGCCCTGGGCCTAATGGAGACTGGGACCCGGTAGCTTACGAGCGTTTACAAGATATTGGTTCCTGGATAAAAATTAACGGCGAGTGCATCTACGGCTCAAAACCGATAGCACCGTATTCCACGAAAAACATCTTTTACACCCAGTCTAAAAAAGGAACTGAGTCTTATGCTGTTTGGCTTGCAGAAACCGAAGACGTTCACTTACCAGAGCAAATTTTCATCGCATTAGATGGCGCAAAGAAAATACAAAAAGTAAGTATGCTTGGAACCAAAATGAATATCAAATGGAAAGCCAAGGACGATGGAATCTTATTGACCATCCCTGCAGCTCTTCAACAAGGGAAATTCAAGTATGCAGTTACCTTCAAAGTAGAACATAAATAACACTCCAACTTCCAGCCCGACCGACCTGCAGTTCTCCGCCTAACCCAGTTCTGCAACGTACCAGTTCTGCACCATACCCGATCTGCACCATACCCAGTCTGCACCATACCCAGTCTGCACCATACCCGGTCTGCACCCAAGAAAATATGATTTCATGATCAAGCCTCAGAGCCTGTAAGGCTCAGCGAGATCAGAAATCATATTTTCACCCCCCTTCAATCAAAATACATTCCCGATCTCTTCAACAAGGCCGATATATTGCTTTTTTATATTCCGCTGTCTGTAAACATCTTTCCCTTTCCAGCTTTTGTTCCAATTGGCACTGCTAAAAGACCAGGCATTGAGCTTACCCAAATCCTCACTAAGTGATTTCAAGCGCTCATTTAAACTTTTAACAGAGCCGATATTCGTACTGAAAGACATTCCTTTCCAGGCAGAAACATTCTGTGCAGCCGAAAATGGAATTGGATACAATTTAATGCCATTGGTACTGTTGATCAGGATTCGCTCGTCCTTACTATATTCGAACACCAGATAGTTCGCCCTTCCAGGCTTAGAAAAGACAATCTCTTTGTTATAAACAGAGCTCAACCCACCCTGCTCCGGACCAAAAATCCAAATATCCCCATCCGGCGTCAGTAAAGGCAATACTTTGTAAGCGCGGCTAAAGGCCGTATAATTTCTTCCGTCAAAATCACAAGTACTTAGCGCATAGGTTCGGTGATTGCCATCCTTATCTCCATCCGGTAAAGGATTACCTATAGTCTTATTATTTTTTATTAAGCCAAGGCCCAATTCACAATTCCTAAGAAAAGCCACTTTATTCCACAGCTTATAAATCGTTCTGGCTGCCTCGCCCAAATTCCCGTAAATCTCCTCCATTCCTCTTCCGCCAAGGCCTCCCGAAACCTCCTGCATTTTTCCAGCAGCATTGGCAAAGGCATCGGCGATGCTCAAGGAAGTCACTTTTGGCTTAGACGAATCCTTTCTTTTAAATTCGGTGATTCCTGAGGAATGGGCAATGTAGTACATCTTGCTCAAAGTTTGGTAATCCTGCAACATTACCCGCGCCTTTACAACATCCTCCCCCTCTATGCCATCGATACTATTATAATATCCCTGGGCCATCCACGGAAAAAGGTCTGGCCAGTTGCTGATCCATACCCCCAGAGGAACATATCCTTCGGTTTTTACCTCTGCATTAAACCCCGCTGCTTCAGCAGAAAAAAAGTCGTCGGCCAAACCCATTGCCAAATCCCCGTATTTCTCCTCTATCTTTCCCATCTTATTTTTCTGTTTATTAGAAAAATCAAGTGTATCAATCTCATTATTCATTATCTTCTGCTTAAACTCGTCGAGTTTTTCCTTTTTCGCAGGCTTATCCGCACTATTTATAAATTCATCAAAAGTAAGTGTTGGGTTGGTGATTTTTGTCTTCTCATAAGCCGAAGCTTTTGCCATGGTATCTAAGCCTCTCAAGTCCTTTATTTCTTCCACTTTTTCCACAATGCCTTCTTCTGGCACGGGTTGTACAAATTCCGGAATAGAGGGCGCTCCATGTGTGATATCCATATTCGGTGCTTTATCAATAACATTTACATCGGCCAGATCGGCAAATGTTTTGTTCGCCACCTGATCGAACCACTCTTTAATCTGCTCAGCAAGTACAGTGCCGCTCAAATAACTTGTACAATTCACCTTCACCTTGGCGTTGCCACTGGACTGGCTGCCATCATAAGTAGCCTTTACAGCCACAGAAGCAAAAGCATTGGCATACGAAAAATCTGCCTGACCACCATATTTCCAGGACCGGGACTCATTCTCAGAAATCATATGCATACTCACTCCTCCAAAAGCACCCCAGGCAACCCCAACCACCAAGCCATCACCAAAATCATGTGTAAATTGCTCTGACTCCTTTATCCATGCACTTACCAGCTTTTTTAACCTTTCACTTTGAAGATCATCATTATGAAATACACTCAACAAATCCCGGCCTGATTTTGAAGCCTCAGCCATAACCTCATTATATGCCACCAATACGGAGGATATACTTTGCTGGCAAGCCTCATTCAGGCCGGCCATAAATTGGCTGGCAGTAAGCCGTTCAAAATTGATATACTCTATTCCTCCAACGGAAACCGCATTATAATTCACCGATACCGATTTACCGCTGGCAGCCGAAGATTTTCCCACATACGCAGACAATGAAGACTTAAGTAAGCTTAGGCCTGAAACCCCATACGCACCAGACAGTCCAAATGCCCCCTGGTTCATCTTTTCAGAAAATACGTAACTACTTTCGCCCGACATATATTTTTGAGATTCTTCCTGGGAAATCATTAAGCTAATGGGTCCGTTTACCACACTGGACTTGAATTTCCCGTTAAGGGCATATATTGTTGCACCAATGGTGACCCCATATAAGGGGTTATTTCTTTCAGAATTGTTCATAATAGGTTGTTCTAATAAGTGATTAAAAATTACACTGAATAATGCTTAGGACGGTTTTCACATTGAGGTAATCTATATAAACGATATTGGGCTTCGGTTGACCAGGCTGACTTATATGCTCGGCCAACACTTCCTCCAATGCAGCATTTGCAACCTCAGCCAATTTTTCGATAGAGCTTTTAAAAAAAGTATCCGTGTCGGGTGTCAGCGTCCAGGACAACAGAAAGAAATAGTCCTTATCTAAGCCACCATACGCCTCTAATTTTGCCAGCTGATCCCGCTTCATTTTCTCCAGAGAAGTGGTATTGGAATAGGAATCGCACACGGTGATATTAGGCCCACAATAGCCAAATCCATCGTGGTAGCGGAACCGGCCCGCCCGGGCCCCGGTATGTTCAGGATAATCGAAAACCAGAATCATTTTCCCCCTGCAATCGTCCAAAGCGATATTGGCCAGATTGACATCCCTTTTTGGAGATGTGAATAGATAGTCCCGGTATTTGACATCCGCCAGAAACTCGTCAATCCTGTCTTTTATCTCCCTCTCGTTCTTTCGGTTGGTGCGGATATGGGAGAATTTCAGGATAAAGGTTTCTGACCGGTGAGATCGAATAAATTGGAGAGATTGGTCTAAAACAGCAGCCAGTGATTGGCCATCACACCCGGCATCACCACTTCTGTGATAGGTAACCAGTTCCCAATGATCATAATCCACCCTGATATCAAAATATCGGGAACCGGCCTCCAATTGCTGCAGGATATTTAAGGCTTGCGTCTTTATAATTCCACAATTCAATTTAGCCCCTCCGTCACAATGACTCAATTGAGACATACCCGCATCATGACTTCCAGGCATTACTATCCCGTTCAGCCTTGTACTGCTGTCCAGGCGGCTCATCCAGGTTGACGTTTCCATAGTCATATTCTTGGATTTCAGGATATCGTATAGAGCTCAAAAGTGATATTCTGATCGTGGCCTTTAAAGCTGCCTTTGATCTCATATCCCATGGAATCAGAAGGATTAGGCACAACGCGATAGGAGCTGGAGCCACTGCCAATGGGATGGTTATAATAAAACTCAACAGTAACGTCTCCTCCGTCGGTTTCATAAGTTATTGTTCCCTCCGGCCCATAAGCGCCACCTGTTCTGGTTGAACAAGCCCAACTGCCCGAGGCTTCAATAATAGCAGGGGGATTTGAAGTAAACTTTCCGTGTACTACGTTTTGAGTTTTCAATTTCAACACCATACCGGTATTGTTGTTTACGGTGATTTTAACTGGTCTGGCCATAATGTTAATTGTTAGGTTATATTAAAACACTTTAATTGTTCCTTCAAAGAAACTTCTCTTTGACATTTAGCAAAGTAACAGCAAGAACAAGGCGTTCTTTAGCGCAAAAAAACCTGATTTAGTATATAGGTAAAAAGACCTGGTTACCCTTAAAAAAGGATGCAATAATTTGATATTATTTTTATATTAGTCATACCACAACCTATTAAAGAACCAAGACAATGACTCAAAAACAATTTCCACCTATTAACCTTGAACTGGCTAAAGCATTGACGACAAGATGGCGTAGCTATTACGCAGATTTGTTAAGAGCTTACAAAAACCGCGATCCCAAAAAGAAAATGGTTATTAATGTCACACCAAATGACCAGGATGTATTCCGGGGCTTTACGATTCCTCTTAAGGATTTGAAAAATATTGTTGCAGCAGCAGAAAACCACAATAAAAAGAAGAAGAATAAAGACAACCAAATAGATGCCGTTCGAGGCTATTTAGCGATGGATACACCTAGTAGTGAAGGCAGGCCTGGTCTGGTGCATATACTTTTATTACCTGTTGCGGGCAATAAAGACGTAACCCATGTTTCTCCGATGGACGAAGACGGTACCGGAACGCTGGAATCGTCAATTTATGATTTTTCTGCCCCATGTCCGGATGTATGCGATGTTTCGAGTCCATTATATGGAGAGGGATAATCAACAGCAATTCTATTGAAGAAGATGCATTTACTGTTTTCTATAAGAACGGTTTACCCCGCTGTAATTGCGCCATCTATTTTGGTGGTGCCCGTTATCATTGCCCTAATCAATCGTAAATACTGGTCAGGGCCACAAAAAATGCTGTTCGGTTATCTTTTATTTTCCGCATTCTTTAATTGTATTGCCTCAATAACGACACCATTATCGTTTTTAAGCGTATGCGGTTGCAAGGAGGTGTGCTGCATCGCTTTCAATACCTGCATATTCATATAAAATCCAGTTTTATAGGTGGTCTGCAGGGCTAAAATTAATTCTTGTTTATTGCAGTTCTTGGCCAGATAGCCACTTGCCCCATCATGGATCATCCTAGCCATCAATCGTTCTTTCGTGTACATGGACAGGATAATTACCTTTATCTGAGGATATAAGCGCTGGATCTGGTTATTGAGCTCTATACCATCCATTACAGGCATTTCCATGTCTACTAAGGCAATGTCGGGCAATATATCTGCACGTTCAAGTGCGAGCAGAAAATCCTGACCATTTTCTGCTTCCAAAAGAAGTTCGAATTCCGGTTGAAGTTCAATAATTGAAGCTATTCCTTCCCGAAATAGTTGTTGGTCGTCTACGAGTGCAATTCTGATATTTTCCATAAGTTAAACTGGTAATGTAACAGATAAATTAAACCCGGCAATGTTATCTGCAATATGATAACTGGCACCTATCATTCCAAGTCTGCTTTCTATATTTTGCAGACCCATGCCTTTTTTGTGGCCAGGAGCCATTCCTGTCTCTTATACACATATGACGCTGC
>NZ_JAELTV010000236.1 GCF_016429005.1 Pedobacter sp. ASV19 | reverse complement strand
TTCCCTGGCTAATCTCTCCCGAAATGGTACCATCTTCATTGATGTGTCCCTTGTAAATTTTTGGGCTTGGACCAGTAAAACCGGACAGTACAAATTCATTTCCCTGTACAGTACCTTCCAGTTCCCGGCTGTCACCGGTAACCTGCATGATCACTCCAGTTAGTTTATTTCCTGTTTGCTTTAAAATCGCTACTTTATTTGGTACTGCCTCTTTGGAGAAACCTTTGAATTCCCATTTGCCTGTAAGATCAGCTACTGGTGCGATATCCTTTCCTGGTTCAACGAAACGATAGGATTTACCTTCTTCTGCCGTAAATGGCAGGGAATTGCCACGAAGGCCCGGAACTAAACTGCGATATTCACCGCTGATTTTCCCATCAGACTCTATTTTGGCCACTAGTGCAGCATCGTAGGTGTTCATTTTAATAAACAGAGAGTCCTTGCCTAGTCTTTCTATATGGAAATCGTCGCGACGAGTCCCATTGATCAATGTAAAAACAGCGTGTTCCGGATCTTTGCCTTTCAACTCAAAGTTGAAAGGTACCTCGTTCTCACTAATTCTGAAGACGCCACGCCAGATGCCTTGTTTAATAAAAGGTGCATGGTCATCGGCATAAGTTGCAGGTGTAGCCAGTGTGACCAGACTGAGGGACAATAGCCCTATAATTCTTGTTTTCATAATTTTTTGCTTTGATTGGGTTTATTTATTTTCCTGTGGTGGCAGATGAAGCAGAAGCAGTGACTGCAGGAACAGGTTCTGCAATCAGTTCGTCGAGTACTCTATTGAATTTGGCTTTATATTCTTCAAAATATTTCCCGGTTACTGTCCCTGTATAGCCGGTATAGATCTCTCTGACTTCCCCTTTACGATCAATAATAATGGTGGTTGGAAATGCGATGAATTTATTGAGTGCAGGCAGTTTTTCAGCAACTACCTTTTTATCTGCAATACCACCAAAAAGGATGTCGTACTGAATATCATATTTATCTCTGAGTTTACCCAATGTATATTTGGCATAATCCAGGTCATCCTTTTGCTCAAAACCTATCGCAATTGCTTCCACACCTCTTTTTTGGTTTTCTTTAAACCAGGGTGAAAGGAATACAGTTTGATCTGTGCAATTTGGACACCAGGTACCAATAGTCTCTATGATCACCACTTTGCCTTTATACTTATCGTCGCTCAGTGAAACCTGTTTGCCGTTAAGGTCCGGGAAAGTAAAATCCAGTTTTTTATACCCTTCCTTAAGGAAAGTGAGTTTGTACGGATCCGGAAGTTCAGCTTTGTCATTTTTGACACCATCAAACTTTAAGTTTTTATAGATTCCGAAACCCTGCTCACCGCTAATGCTGTTGTCATCGTTAATGGTTCCTTTAATAATGAAAGGGCTTGGGCCGGTAAAGCCTGACAATTGAAATTCGTTACCTTGCACAGTGCCTTCCAACTCCCGGGTATCGCCTACTACGGTCATAATTACACCGGTGAGTTGATTACCTGTTTGTTTTAATAAGGCAATAGAGGCAGGTACAGCTTCTTTAGTGTAGGTTTTGATCTCCCATTTACCTGAGATGTCATGAGCAGGTTTAACATCTTTTCCAGGTTCAACGAAACGGTAGCTTTTTCCCGGTTCTGCTACAAAAGGAAGCGAATTGCCCCGAAACCCAGGAACCAGACTTCGGTATTCCCCGGTCAAGGTGCCGTTATCTTCAATTTTGGCAACCAGTGCGGCATCATAGGTATTCATTTTCACGTAGATTGAGTCAGTTCCTCTTCGTTCTACGTGAAAATCATCCCTCCTGCTGCCATTTAAAAGTGTCAACACGGCATGTTTGGGATCTTTGCCTTTAAATTCAAAGTTAAAAGGAACCTTTGATTCACTGACATTAAATTCGCCGCGCCAGATGCCTTCTTTAGGAAAAGGTTTCAGTCCGGCAGCAAAGGTATGACCACCCAGTAGTAATACGGCTGCGAATAGTTTAGTTGCGGTTGGATAGGTTTTAATTTTCATCATCTTAATTATTACATGTTAATTTATACGCTACTGGATAGCTCAGTTTGAGCAATTTTCTCCTTGCGGAGATTTTGCCAGAAGTACCGCGAGGTTACTTCTTTATTATAAATCAACTAATTAATGGTGGTGATTAATTAGAGGTGGTATTTGTTCAGTCCCGATATCCCCCTTTATTACAGCAAGCCCGAATAAATGACCACCATAATATTCCGGTTACTAAATGCCGGGGGATATCAGGACATCCCAAATCAATAGCTGTTGGTTCGTACAGCTGCTTTTTATTCCGTAAAATTTAAATTTTGACCCTTAAAAAAATTGTGTTTTTAACACATACAACACCTGCAACAACAACAGTTTTCCACGCACCTGTTAGGGTGGTCATGCATGGAAAAATAGATTCTAATTGATGTTTTCATATCAGGTATGACTGCGTTATTTTCAATAATTAATGTCAAAGATAGAAATGAAATCTGAAAAAACAATTAATTCTACTAAAATAGTAGAATTAATTTTAAAGAGAAGCGCTTATCAAATAATAAATATCTGTAAATAAAACACTTACATCAAAATTGAAAATCAATAAATATGATCTTCTATTCTCTTTAGTAAGGTTTTTAACTCAAAAGGTTTACTCAGAAAGTCATTAGCAAAGTACTGGTCGATCATTTCATGCTGTGGGAAATGAGCGGACATCAGGATGATGGGGACTTCATGCGTCCCCCTTTCTTGTTTTAGATTTTTACAGAGTTGTAATCCGTCCCCATCAGGCAAGCGGATATCCATCAAAATAAGATCCGGATGATGGTGTACCATATGCTTTTTAAAATCATAAGCCGAGGCGGAAACACTAACCTCATAACCGGCATCCTGCAGTGTGAATTCAATAATGAACCTAATGTCTTCGTCGTCTTCTACAACATGAACTTTTTTTCGCATGAGTCGCGTTATGGTTTTATGGCTCAAGTATAAGCTTATCACTTTAACTCTGATGTTCCTCCTGATTAAGAAAAAGTTAACTGCAAAATTTTAAATTAATAAGGTCATCACGGGAAGCCCCGGGATGACCGTAAAATCTATTTATAAAAAAACTTATTGTTGTGTTTTTGCCCAGGTATCCATTTTATTTTCAAATACACTCAGTGGCAGTGAGCCGTCTTTAAGCACTTGATTATGGAATTCTGCCAGGTTAAACTTTGCACCAAGTTCTTTTTCATACCTGTTACGCAGCTCCCGGATTTTCATTGCGCCGATCTTATAACCCAGAGCCTGTGCCGGGATACCCATATACCGCTCAATTTCTGCGGTTGCTCCCTGTTCGTTAATAGCCTCATTATCCATCATGTACTTAATAGCCTGCTCTCTGGTCATGTTTTTAGTGTGAATAGCTACATCGACCACCAAACGAATGGCCCGGTGCATTTCATCACCTAAGGCACCCATATGTTGATATGGATCAGTATACAACCCAAGTTCTTTGCCCAAAGACTCACAATACAAGGCCCATCCTTCTACATAAGCATTATGCATTCCAAATCTGCGGAATTTGGGTAAACTGGTGTTCTCCTGGGTCAGTGAGATTTGATAATGATGTCCTGGAATGGCCTCGTGAAGAAATAAAGATTCCATTCCGGAAGTGGTATTAAACTTGGTGGCATCCAGAATAGGCACATAAAAAATACCTGGTCTTTTTCCATCTGCAGAGCCTTGATTGTATTCCGCGCTTGCTGAAGCAGCTCTAAAGGCTTCAGTTTGCCTGATCTCAAAAGGTGTTTTAGGAACATGATTAAACATCTTTTTTAAATTTGGCTCCATACGTTTATGGATATCCTCAAAAGCATCCAATACCTGTTTGGGTGTTTTATAAGGCATAAATTTAGGATCGTTGCGCATGTATTCAAAAAAAGCATGCAGGTCTCCCTTAAAACCAACTTTGTTTCTGATGCTGTCCATTTGATTTTTAATCCTTGCCACCTCTTTCAAACCTGTCTGGTAAATTTCTTCAGGTGATTTAGTCGTAGTAGTCTGCTGTCTGACCAGGTAGGTATACATCGCCTTACCACCTGGCAAAGCAGAAAGGCCAGAAGTTGTTCTGGCTTTTGGTAGATATTCGTTCTTCAGGAAATCACCCATTTTTTTATAGGAAGGAACGATTTCGTTTAAAATGGCTTTACTATAAGATTCGGTAAACCGCTTTTTATCTGCGTCAGAAAAATCTTTCGGAAAATTGGTCACAGGACCATAGAAAAGGCTCTTCTTTGGATCGCTGACCACCATACTGTACATTTGGGGATACATTTTGACCACTAATGCTTTTGGAAGAACGATTCCGGACTGTATTCCTTTTTTAAAGTTACCTATGGCTGTATCCGCCCACAGAGAGAATGCGGAGATCCGTTTCAGCCAGTTGTCATAATCCTTAACCGTTTTAAATGGCTGGGCACCTGTTCCTGACCCGAGCTGTCCGAAGGTGAGTGGCAATGCAAACATCTGATTAAATGGAAGGTATTCAAAGTGATACTTCAAGCCATCTAAACTCACCTGTAACTGGTCTTTTAAAACATCATAGGAAAGCTTATCATTGTCATTTAATTTTTCACGGTCGTAGCCCTTCAGGCTGTCGAGATATTTGGTGTAAAAGGTTTTTGTTTCATTAATAAACTGAACGGAGCCATCATTAGGGAGGAGATCATTATATCTATCATCGCCTGCATAAGTTGCATTAAGAGGAAATAGCTTCAGGCCCTCTTCATAATATTGATCGCAAAGTTTGGAAAAGTTCTTGTTCTCTTCTCCATTACCCTTTTTGTTCTGCTGTGTGCAGGCTGCAAATGCGCCTGTACACAGCAAGATATACATGATTTTCTTCATTTCGATTGATTTAGAAACTAAATCTAAGGAATAGATTGATCTAAAAAAAATATCCTTTTAAACCACAATTACACACATAAAAATGTTAAGCTATAACAGGACAAGACACAGAGACATCTGGCTTCGTCTTGGTTCGTAGCTTGTTCGCCCTTTCTGCGACGTAACTTAGGCAAACAGGTACTTTTGTCGAACAATCAGCGCTAAAAGGCCGGATTATCGAACAACCAACACAGTATGATATAGCCTTGTCTCTATGTTATTTTTGTGATTTTACCTGATGCTCAATATTGGGCAGGAAGCCAGTGATGATACCAATCAACGGTAAGAATGCACAAATTTTAAATATATATTCAATACTCGTCTTATCAGCCATCCAACCTAAAAATGCAGAGCCTACACCTCCCATTCCAAAGGCAAAGCCAAAGAATAAACCTGCAATCATACCTACTTTACCAGGTACCAGATCTGTTGCATAAACCAGTATAGCAGAAAATGCAGAAGAGATGATGACCCCTATAATCACGGCGAGTATACCTGTCCAGAATAAACTTGCAAAAGGCAACAGCAAAGTAAAAGGTGCGGCTCCTAAAATAGAAATCCAGATGATGTATTTTCTACCAAAACGATCTCCAAGAGGACCACCAATCATTGTTCCTGCGGCCACAGCAGCTAAAAATACGAAGAGGTACATTTGAGACTGCTGTACTGAAACATGAAATTTATCAATCAGATAGAACGTAAAATAGCTGGTCATGCTGGCCATATAGAAATACTTTGAAAAGATCAGCACGAGTAGAATAGACAATGAAAACAATATTCTTCTTTTAGACAAAGCTGGCCCTGCAGGATCAGCAGCATTCACCGCTGCTTTTTTCTTTAGATATAAATGTTCCTTGTACCATTTACCAATTCGGGTTAAGATCATCATTCCCAGAATGGCTGCCAGGGCAAACCAGATTACATAAGACTGGCCATAGGGTATCACAATCCATGCAGCAAGCAACGGACCAATTGCACTTCCTGCATTTCCGCCCAGTTGAAAAATAGATTGAGCCAGCCCCTTCTTCCCTCCTGAGGCTAAATGGGCTACCCTGGAAGATTCAGGATGAAAGATAGAAGAACCAATTCCAATCATGCTGACGGCAATCAATAAACTTAGAAAGCTACCTGAAGTAGACAAGAGCACCAGACCCGCTAAGGTAAAGGCCATGGCAATAGCAAGTGAATACGGGCGAGGTTTTTTATCTGTATAAAACCCAACAAAGGGCTGCAGTAAAGAAGCCGTAAGTTGAAAAGTAAAGGTAATCATCCCGATTTGGGTAAAGGACAACTTGAAGTTTTGCTTGATCAGCGGGTAAATGGCTGGTATGACCGATTGCATCATATCATTCAGCAGATGAGTAAAACTAATGGTAAAAAGAACCGAAAATACTGTCTTTTGAACCAGGTCTTTCGTGTCAACCGTTGTGGCTTGCTGGGTAAGAGGTTTCATAATTAAAAATAAATCAGATCATCTGATGATTAAGGGTAAAAAAATATTATAAAATTTGGCCTATTATTTTTGCAGAAGTATTCCAGGCTTTTTTGCTTTCGCCTGCAATAATGTATTTTAAGAGTTGCTCGTGGGAAGGCTGACTAAGAGTGAATATTTCTGTGTCTTTGTAAATATCAAAAAACCATTTTTTTACATGTACAGATGCAGATTTATACAAATCTGCCAGAACTTCGTTTTTAGAGGCTTCTGCCAGTGCAGTATGAAAATCAATATCTGCCTCAATACATTCTTTTAATAAACCATCTTTGGCGTATTGTTTTCTTTTTGCCAGATGTTGTTTCATTATTAAAATATCAGCGTCTGTGCGGCTTACTGCTGCCTTTTCTGCGATTTTCATTTCGAGCAGTTGCCTTACTTCATTCAAATCGTGTATGTCGGCCCGTTTTAACCGCTGATCCATGGGTTCGCGGCTACCGGTAAATGGTTCTACGAAAGTACCAAGTCCCTGCTGTACACGCAATAACCCTGAATTTACAAGAATCTTTATTGCTTCTCTGATGGTCGATCTTCCTACGCCGAAGCGCTTCATCAGCTCTGGCTCAATAGGGAGTTTATCATTAACTTTATAATGCCCAAGAGAAACTTGTTCCTGTAATCTTGCTGCTACTTCGTCGGCCAGTGATTTCTTGGTAATTATTGTCGTCATATCATCAGATGAATGACAAAAGTAAGCGTTTGGTCCAAATAACCAAAAAAAATATCAATATTTTTGAAAACACCCGGTCTATACCCTTTGAACAATGTGGGATTTTCAAACCATCCCACATTGTTCATGTAATTTCTTATTGCGCAGCCTCCTGATAGGTATTTGCAATTCTTATTTTTTTCACAAAATGGGAAACCTGATCTGTATCTCCCCCATACACTCCCCATTTAGGATCGCAAATATTCACATCCAGGGTACGGCAGTACAAACGCTGGGCATTATTGGAAAGGGTTTGCTTGACACCATTGTACCAAAATTCAATGTAACCAACTGCTGGATCCCGGGATACTTTCATACCAATTACAAAAGTTAGCCAGGTATTGGTTGAAAGTGTTGTAGACCATGGAACTGTGGCTATATGATTGTCGTCAAAATGCTGTAGTTCCAGAGCACCATTTTTGGTTCTGAGCATGATGGGATGATTTTGCAAAGCTCCGTCGGTTGGATAAGATTTCCACTGAAAGATGGCTTCTGTCTTGAGATTTTGCGGCATGTAGATCTTACTGGTCCAGCCAATATAAATCCTGTCTCTTATACACATCTGACGCTGCCGACGAACGTAAAAAAAGGTTTTGGGGGGGGGGGGGGGGGGGGGGGGGGGGGGGGGGGGGGGGGGGGGGGGGGGGGGGGGGGGGGGGGGGGGGGGGGGGGGGGGGGGGGGGGGGGGGGGGGGGGGGGGGGGGGGGGGGGGGGGGG
>NZ_JAELTV010000235.1 GCF_016429005.1 Pedobacter sp. ASV19 | reverse complement strand
CCCCCCCCCCCCCCCCCCCCCCCCCCCCCCCCCCCCCCCCCCCCCCCCCCCCCCCCCCCCCCCCCCCCCCCCCCCCCCCCCCCCCCCCCCCCCCCCCCCCCCCCCCCCCCCCCCCCCCCCCATTTTTACGTTCGTCGGCAGCGTCAGATGTGTATAAGAGACAGATTGGGGGTCTCGTTATATTTCATAAAACCAACCACCTCAAGGGGCAATTTAACTGACTTTGCAAAAACAGATTTACCTGCCGGTAGCAACAAGGCCATCCTGACTTTAGCCAATGGCTCTAAAATTGTACTTGAAGATGCCCTAAAGGGTACCATTGCAAAACAATCCGGAATATTAATTACCAAGACCGCAGACGGTCAATTGGTTTACACTCAACAAGCAAACTTAAGTGCAGCTGACGCAGGTAGTTCTGCTGCTTTAAATACCATTGAAACACCTAAAGGCGGCCAGTACCAGGTCAATCTGCCCGATGGAACCAGGGTATGGTTAAATGCAGCTTCCAGTTTAAGCTACCCTGCCAGATTTAGCGGACAGCAAAGAAGGGTTATTTTAAAGGGAGAAGCGTATTTCGAAGTGGCTAAGAACAAAAAAATGCCCTTTATTGTAAATAGTGAGCGACAAAACATTGAGGTGTTGGGTACACATTTCAATGTAAATGCCTACACTGACGAACAAACTACCAAAACCACACTAGCTGAAGGTAGTGTAAAGGTAACTTTAACCAATAGCAGTGGAGATACTCAAATATTAACTCCAGGCCAGCAGGCGGTTGTCGATCGTCAGATTAAAGTAAGATCTGTTGATATAGAAGAGGCTTTGGCCTGGAAGGAAGGCATCTTTATGTTCAACAATGAGAACCTGGAGAGCATTTTGAGAAAAGTGTCCCGCTGGTATAACGTAGATATTGAGTTTCAGCAAAACGAACTTCGTACAAAGTCTTTTAATGGTACAGTGTCCAGATTTGGTCGTGTATCGCAGATCTTAAAAACATTGGAATTAACCGAGTCTGTTCACTTTAAAATAGAAGGGAGGAAAATTATCGTTTTAAAATGAGCCAACCGCTTTGTTCAAAAAAAAAATCAGTGATGCCTCGGAACACCACTGATCTATGTTCGCAGTAAACTGCGCGCTGAGTATGGGCAAGCAAAATAAATTAGGATATACAATACTTAAACCCACAACAAACAATCAAATGTATAAAATTTATACGGGCTTTTTACATAGGGCAAGTACCTATATGGCCAAATTTTCACCAAAAACCGCATTAAAAAGGCAGTTGATAATGAACGTTAAACTTACTTCCCTGCTCATGCTTGCCTTCCTGGTCCAGGCCAGTGCCAGCATCCGTGCGCAGAATATCTCTTTAACTGGAAAAAACATCAGCATAAAATCCGTTTTTAAGGAAATCAGAAAGCAAACAGGGTACAATGTTCTCTGGGAGCAGGATAAACTTAAAACCAACCGGACCATCGATGCCAAATTTAAAAACACACCTCTTAATGAGGTAATGGTAGCGTGTCTGGAAGGGCAAAATTTAAGCTTTTCAATAGAGGCCAATACCATTGTCATTAAGCCATCTTCTACTTCTTTCTTTGAAAAACTGGTCAGGGTCTTTACAGATATAGATGTTAAAGGAAAGGTTCTGGATGAAAAGGGAATGCCTATGCCTTATGTATCTATCCTTGTTAAAGGCACCAAAACCTGGTACAAATCAGACCAGAATGGAAATTTCAGCTTTAAGGTACCTAATAATGATGCTGTACTCGTGCTTTCTTACATGGGCTATCAAACACAGGAGGTATCTCTAAAAACATCCAATGAGCTGTCGGTTAAAATGATTCCTGCGCTTTCTGATCTGAATGAAGTGGTTGTAGTTGGTTATGGCACGCAAAAAAAGGCGAACTTAACGGGAGCAGTAGATGCCATTACAGCTAAACAACTAAATGACAGGCCGATTGCCAATTTAGGTCAGGGTTTACAAGGATTGATTCCTAACCTGAACATTTCGATTGCCAATGGAGCGCCCAATACCGCACCAGAATTCAACATTCGTGGTTTTACTTCTATTCATGGTGGTAAACCTTTAATCCTGGTAGACAATATCCCCTACTCTTCTTCTGAACTTCTGTCTCTAAACACCTCTGACATCGAAAGTGTCTCCGTTTTGAAAGATGCGGCCTCCGCAGCAATTTATGGAGCAAGGGCCGCTTTTGGCGTGGTACTAATCACCACTAAATCTGCTAAAAGCGATAAACTCAATGTGAGCTTTAATGCTTATACCGCCATTAGGACCGTTGGAAAACTACCAGACCTGGTTACTGACCCATATACGGTATTACAAATGAAGAACCAGGCGGCCTATCCCCTGTACAATCCAGCCTACAGCCCGGCTTTGGTTGAAGCTGCACGTTTACGTTCTTTAGATATGTCTTTACCGAGCGTTATCATCGACCCAAACGATCCTAATAAATGGTTCTATATTGGAAATACAAACTGGATTAAAGAGGCCTATAACAATTCAGCCCCAACATATAATGCAAATCTTACACTCTCTAAAAAAACTGATCAGCTGAGCTACTACTTGTCTGCGGGCTATTATAATCAGCAAGGCCTGGTAAAAAATGCCAATGAAAAGAACAACCGATATAACATGCGGGCGAAAGTAGATTTAAATGTAAACAAATGGCTTACCTTATCTAACAATACGGTACTTAGCCAAGGTGGTTACGAAACCCCAAATATTGTGAATAATGGAAATTATTTTCAACAGATCAACCGCTCCAATGTTATTGATGTACCTAGAAATCCAGACGGATCCTGGACTTCACAAGGCGCCAGTGTATTGGGCGCAGCACAGGAAGGTGGAAGAATTAATGTCAATAGTCATACTGCACAAACCACTTTCTCCTTTAACACTTCTTTAATTAAAGATGTATGGAGCTTAAAAGGAGATGCTACTTTTCGCGGAATTGATACATTAGCCAGATCTTATGACATTCCGGTTGCCTATAAAACGGGACCAAATTTATCCCCTCCTTTAACCTCTACAAGCAGTGCCAAAGATCAGAACACAAACATTAAATATGATGTGGTCAATGTCTATACGGAAGCACATAAAAAGCTGGGTGGCCATTTTATTTCCGGACTGGTAGGTTATAACCAGGAACATTCTATCAATACGTATTTTTCAAGTGAACGTAAACAACTGATCTCTACCAATATTCCGTCAATCAACCTCGCTACAGGTGATCAAACCACCACAGAAAATATTAGAGAATGGGCTGTTCAGGGTCTTTTCTACCGATTAAACTACAACTATAAAGAGAAATACCTGCTGGAGTTTAACGGCCGTTACGATGGCTCGTCCAGATTTGCTGCTGGCCGTAGATGGGTGTTTGTTCCTTCCGCTTCTGCAGGATGGATGCTTTCTGAAGAGAACTTCTTTGAACCTGTAAAGAAAGCCCTGCACATGGACCAGTTTAAAATCAGAGGCTCTTATGGGGTACTCGGAAATCAAGCTTCGGTCAATGAATATGATTACCTGTCCATATTGCAAAGTGCTAAAGGCGACCAGATACTGGGTGGCAAACAAGGAACCTATGTGAACCCACCAGTACCAATCTCAGATAATTTCACCTGGGAAAAAGTATCTACAGTAAATATTGGTGCTGACTTGAGTTTCTTAAACAATAAACTGGAACTGAACCTGGATAAATATACCCGGTACACAAAAAACATGCTGGTTCCGGGAAAACCATTGCCAGGCGTCTTTGGCGCACTTTCACCTATAGCCAATGCCGCTGACCTAAAAACAAATGGCTGGGAAGTAAAACTAAGCTGGAAAGATGATGTTCCGCTAGCCGGCTCGCCACTGAGTTATAATGTTACCCTTGCTTTAAGTGACAGCAAAACTTTCATTACCCGTTTCGACAATCCAACAAACTCCCTGACCAATTATTATAAAGGTATGGAAATTGGCGAAATCTGGGGTTTACAAACAGAAGGCTTTTTCCAGAACGCAGCCGACTTGAAAAATCACGCCGATCAGACTGCTGTAGGTGAAGACGACAACAACTACCGCTATTATGTAGGTGACATTAAATTTAAAGACCGCAACAATGACGGAAAGGTTGATTTTGGAAACAATACTGTTGATAAGCCCGGCGACCAAACCAAAATCGGGAACAAAGCCATTCACTTACCTTACAGTATAGATCTTTCCGCTGCATGGAAAGGATTTGATGTCCGTGTGTTTTTACAGGGAGTAGCCAAAAGAGACTGGTATCCGGGAAATTCCAACATCTATTTCTGGGGAATTTATGCCCAGCCATGGACAAACGTCACCGTGCAGAACATGGATCACTGGACACCGGAAACTCCTAATGCCTATTTCCCCAGGGTAAAAGCCTATGCCGCTGAGGATGCGGGGATGGAACTTGGTATTCCAAATGACAAATACCTGCAAAACGCCGCCTATTTAAGGGTTAAAAATATTACGCTGGGTTATACACTTCCAAAGAGTGTTCTAAGCCGATTAAAACTGGCCAATGTTCACTTCTATGTAAGTGGTGAAAACCTATTTGAATACACTAAACTCAAAGTAAAATTGGATCCGGAAGGTCTTAACGGGAATATTTATCCCTTCCAGCGCACCTATTCATTTGGGATGAACGTTAATTTTTAAACATCATGAAAACAAGATACTACCATACTTTTTTGATGGCATTTTTTGCAGCTGTTCTCTTTGCCGGCTGCAAGAAAGATTTTCTGGAAAGACTTCCTCAAACCGCCATTACTTCCACAGATTTTTTTAAGTCCGTTGCCGACATGGAAACCTATAGCAATGGCTTTTACGAAATGAGCGGAAACACTTCGTTTGGACCCGGTACAAGTGACGTCTTTTCAGACAACATTTCGGTATACCTTGGCGGAAGCGAGGTAGACAATATGATCCGGGGTAGCATCAGTGCCTCAAATGTCTCTTCCGATTCCTGGAAATGGGAAAACCTGCGCCGGATCAATTACATGCTAAACAATCTTCAAAATGTAAAGGGAGATCAGGCTTCAATTGATCATTTTAAAGGCATTGCCCGTTTTTACAGAGCTGTATTCTATTTCCAGATGATGAAACGCTTTGGTGATGTCCCTTTCTATAATACAGTATTGGGTACCACTGATGAGGCTGCATTATACAAACCCAAAGACCCGCGCAGTCTGGTTGCCGATTCTGTTCGTGCAGATTTTGAATTTGCAGCAGCCCATGTGAAACCCGATGGTTCGGCCACCAGAATTACCAAATGGGCATCCCTATCCATGCTGGCCAGATTCTGTCTGTTTGAAGGTACCTTCCGGAAATATCATGATGAATTGAACCTTCAAAGCACCGCGAACACCTTTCTGGAAAGAGCGGTTTCTGCATCTCAGGAGGTTATGGCAGCCGGTTTCAGCATTTATAATACTGGAAAGAAAGCTGAAGATTACCAAAAATTATTTACCAGTACCGATCTGAGCTCCAACAAAGAAATGATCTTTTACCAGGACTACGACCAGGCCTTAAACCGTTCCAACAGCACACACTATGTTTTTGACTGGCAATGGTCTCTGAGCAAATCACTGGCAGACACCTATCTGATGCTCGATGGCACACCTTTTACCTCCAGCCCTGGCTACAGCACAAAACCTTATGTGCAAATGTTCACCAACAGGGACCCAAGAATGGCCACAACCATCATGCCTCCTGGTTTTTCTACAGTTATAGGAGGTATTCCCAATAAGACCAGACCAACTTTTGGAGGTTATCCGCAAATCAAATTCTATGCACTTGATCCTTCTACCAAAGTCTATACGGAATTTACAGATCTGCCGGTAATCCGCTATGCGGAAGTGCTGCTGATCAATGCTGAAGCGAAAACGGAACTCAACACCCTCACCCAGGCAGATCTGGATAAAACAGTTAATTTATTAAGGAGCCGTGTAGGTATGCCTGCCCTGAATATGACTACTGCAAATGCACAACCTGATCCTGTATTGGTTGCCATGTATCCTTTAACCACTGGAACCAATCAAGGCGTATTATTGGAAATCAGACGGGAGCGCAATGTTGAACTGGCTTGTGAGGGCTTCAGATTTAACGACCTTTTAAGATGGAAAGCAGGTAAATTACTAGCTAAACCTACTCAAGGTATGTATGTTCCTGGTTTAGGCGCTTATGATGTAACTGGCGATGGTATAGAAGATATTGCCATCTTAAATTCACCATCAGAAACCGGTCCTATCTCCTCACTTCCGGAATCAGTGCGTTCAAAACTTGTTTTGTATTACCTGAACAGCAATAGTTTTTATTTAAGCGAAGGAACCAAAGGGTTTGTAATGTTTCCTCAGGATGTCAGTTCCCCACGTTCTTTTATAGAGCCTAAATACTACTATTTTCCAATACCGCTGCAACAGATTGTTCTTAATCCAAAATTAACGCAACCTGCGGGCTGGCAATAAACCAGATACTATGAAAAGAAGAAGTTTAATTAAAGCAATCCCCCTGGCCACTTTAGCACTGGCTATGGGGGAAATTGGTCAGGCTGCCAGTCCGGTATCTGAGAAATCTTCAAAAAAGAAACTGGTGCTCACGGTGGCACATATTACAGATGTACACATTCGCAATTTTGAAAATGCTCCTGAGAAATTTAAGCGTTATCTGCGGGATATTAAAAAGTTGAAGATTGACTTTTTTCTGAATGGAGGCGACAGTATTCATGCTGCCGATTATGACAACATCAAGAGAGAATCTGTTGTGGAACAATGGAGTGTTTGGGATCATTGCCTACAGGAAATCTCAGACTACGAAGTGCACAGTTGTATCGGCAACCACGATACCTGGTGGGCTGCCCCTTCTAAAGAAGATGAGATGTATGGAAAAAATTACGTAGTTAAAAGATTAAAAATCCCGAATCGTTATTATAGCTTTTCAAAAAAAGGGTGGCATTTTATTGTTCTCGATGGTAACAATAAGAACATTACGCTGGATCAGGAACAATACAGCTGGCTGGAGAAAGAGCTGGAACAACTTCCGGCAAATACACCAGTGTTGCTCATGTCTCATTACCCGATCTTAACGGTGACCAATACCTGGGAAGGCGGTCAGCACGGTGACCATAAAGAACTTAAACAGTTATTTTATAAGCATAAAGATAAGGTTAAAGTTTGTTTGAGCGGACACCAGCATTTACTGGACCGCGCCTGGTACAATGATGTCCAATATTTCTGCAATGGGGCAATGAGTGGTTTTTGGTGGGATAAAGGAGATGCAAAATCTGCTCAGCCTTATTACTATCAGCAAACACCTCCGGGCTATGCCATCCTCAAATTGTATGACGATGGAACTTTAGAGAACGAATACATCTCTACAATATAGTGAAAAACGCATCTGTTAACAGATGCGTTTTTTTTATTATTTCTTATCTTGCTAAACATTCTATTCAAAAAGCCATGAAAACCAAATGTTTAGCTGCAATTTTATTCATTGTATTATTTTGTAATGCCTGCAATGAGAATAAAGAATATGCCTACAATGAATTTGTTACTGATCTTTTTGTGCGCGAAATGAATCAGGTAGACGGGGCTCAGAAAACGTTCAGTGATTCAACCCTTATTTTCTCCTCTGATCCTTCCACTTCGATTCGTTTAAGTGCCGTAGCTGCGAATATTGCTAATGGGGCAAAGAGTAACCTCGTTTCTCTGAGTGTGATGAAAAGCAGCAATAAAGATGCAGCAGAGTTCCGCAATGCTGTCGCCGCTTATTTTAAAGAAATAGAACAATATGGCAAATCAGCAATTGAACTCCTTGACTGTCTCTTATACACATCT
>NZ_JAELTV010000234.1 GCF_016429005.1 Pedobacter sp. ASV19 | reverse complement strand
TAACACGAGCTGGAATCCTTTTGCGAACCTTTCTACGACGGTTCATGCCCAACAAAAGATAAACACGGCGCACCCGTTTATAATTCCATATCAAACCTTCTCTGCGAATGCGTCTGTAATACAGATCCTGCCCTTCGGTAGGGTACTTTTCTGCAAGTTCCTGGAGTTTGAGAATAGTTGAATTATCGTCTTTGATCTTTTTGTAGTAATACATGGACTTAGGCAAGCAAATCACCTTGCAAGCCCTGCTAATACTTGTATGATGATGCGACACCACATAAGCAGCCATATCCTTTCGCTGGCAGGGCTTTACCACTTTTTTGACAATACGTCTTTCAAGATCTTATTATCCAGAGCCAATTCAGCATACATGTGTTTCAGTCTACGATTTTCTTCTTCTAACTCTTTGAGACGGCGAAGTTCCTGGCTGTCCATACCAGCGTACTTTTTCTTCCAGTTATAAAAGGTGGCCTGGTGTACACCCAACCCACGGCAGATATCTGCAACCGTTTTTCCTGCTTCGTGTTCTTTGATCGCAGCTACAATCTGAGCTTCACTAATTTTTGACTTTTTCATCTTACTGTGTTTTAAAGTTACGAATTTTCGCCTTTTACACAGTCCGATATTTTGGAAGGGTTACACCCGGACACTCCCCCCAAAAAAAACCTGCACCTCTTTTCACACCTCAGGGCCTGAAGCTTTTCGCGGAAGGTCCAGTGAGAAAAGAGGTGCAGGTTTTTCCCCTTACTCACTCCCATTTGGAATTTCTTGCAACTTTCTGTCGAAAATTCTTAAAATTATATAGAGATAAACTTGAGATCAGAAGGATAATAAATCTTAAGAACCATTTTTTTTCGGATCTATTATTTATAAAAATGCCCTGAATGTTCAGAGGCTTTACAATTTATATCTTGGTGTTAAGGTATCAAAGGTTTATACATGGGGTGTTCATACCGCTTTAATTCCGCATCAGATATCACCTGAAATTTCATACGAAGAATACCATTATCAATCAATTTGATTAACCCGGCACTTTTCGTTATCACAACACCTTTAGTATTGGCTTTTCTATTATGCGATTCTAGTCCCATTTTTTGTTATATATTATTAATACAAAAATACAAACTTACGATGATCCTCATCAGGAAATGGGAAACGAAAAATAAAGCCAGCTCCTATTTCAGCATAACGTTCAGGAGAAAGACTCTTATCCACCTCCTTCAAATGTCCCTCTGCCAATGCAGCTGTATATTTCTAATAACTCACATAAAACTATCATTAGTATAATCTTGATGATATTCCATCTGAATTATCGTAATGCAGATTACCGTAATGTACATTACGATAATGCTATAATAAATTTTTCTATCAGCGATTCCTAAGTCACTGCTTTATGCAAAGCATCAACAATTACAATAAAAGCCAATACCAGAAAAAAGGCACTTACACAACACACCTCTTCCCTCCCCGGACATCCCCCCAAAAAAAACCTGCACCTCTTTTCACACCTCAGGGCCTGAAGCTTTTCGCGGAAGGTCCAGTGAGAAAAGAAGAGCAGGTTTTTCCACAAAATTTTGCTTCGCCCCTCAATATTATCATAAAACAATCAAAATTTAATTTTTATATAATAATTGAAACTATAAATCATTATATATAGCTTTGCAACCATTAACTAATTATAAAAAAACGAACAATGGGAACATATCTAAAAACAGGAATTATTACCAGATTCAGTACAAGCCATGAAGAACTACAAAAAACAAAAATACATGGCATTAACCCAGAAGAAACATTTCCACATCTACTTGTATCCAATGAAAGTGCATACAAATTGGAAAAAATAGGCAACGAATACATCTGGACCTTAAAACCAACAATTATAGAAGATGAATTAGGAAACTTCGTAGAAGAATATCACGATGACCTCTACGGATCAAAATCCCATTATGGAAGAGAAATCCAGGAACTAACCCATTTCTTCAAAACAGCCCCCACATACGCAGAAATCCAACTCTATCTCGAAAGTATCTATAACAGAGTTTTTTGTGCAGACAACTACCGTCAACAATACATCAATTTCCAAACTCAAAAAGTAAAGTGCCAAACCGATGTCATTCTATTAAGTAACGAAGCAGAAGTGCTATACAAACCAGATTATGATCACCTTCCTTTCTTTGAAAGAGCCATAAGAACCAGATACTTAGATTTCGAGATAGGAGGCAGTCTATTTGTAGAAGCCAATAATAGAAAACCAAAGCTCGCAGCGAAAAAAGAACCATCAATAATCTTCTAAACAACATTAAACAATGGAAACATACATTAGAACAGGAATAATCACAGAATTCAGCGCCCTGGCCCTACCAATCGGCACGATGAAAGAAACGAATGAAATACCAATAGAAGAATTTGTAAATAAACTCGTAGACAATCCCGCTTCCTTCAACTTAAACATAACCGATGGAGAATACAACTGGACTTTGAAACCAGAAATTATGGAAAAGGAACTGATGCCATTTCTAGAACAATACTATTGTAACATGATCGGCAATCGATACATATTAGACAAATATTGTCAGGAAATCCTATTATTTCTAGATTCAAACCCAACCCATTCAAAAATTAACACCTATGCCATAGAAAATAACAATCCAGTCTTTAAGGAAGATGCAATTTCTATGTACAACGTCACAATTGGTTCAAATCAAGTCCCTTTTCTAGTTAATACAATTTTATTGAGTGAAGAAGGAAAGGTTTCATATGAAGAAATCAGTGAGCATGTAGATTTTTTTCAACAATCACTTCGAAACAACCACAAAGAAAGTCCACTTGGAGGTTGTTTAATTATAGACATCGATTAACTAAGAAACATCTATCACACATATATGGTACAAGCTAAAAAACACAAATCGCCTCTCGGAGAAATAATCACTAAATCCTCAGAGTTTTATTCAATAGGCGAACAAAAAATTAAAGATATAAACGCCGGCAACTACAAACGTGCACGAAGCATATCATTAGCTTTAGCACACTCCTCTTCCGTCATTCTAACACCACTCGGCGGAGGAAACCAAGAAGCAAATCCACACCCAATTCTATCACCACCTCAAAAAGAACACCCTCTTAAATTCCCTTCCTCAAAACGTCGAATTCCATTTCCACATATCTTATTCGACTATTGCTAAAACTGTGGAAGAAACTGTGGAGAAAACTGTGGAAGAAATTATCAAAAGTCAAGCAAATAGTAAAGTACACCAAGCTTTCTCCAGAACAAATCGAGGCATTATAAATAGTAATACATAATTTAACCACCCTCACCGGTCTGCACCCAAAAAAACCTTGCACCTCTTTTCACACCTCAGGGCCTGAAGCTTTTCGCGGAAGGTCCAGTGGGAAAAGAAGTGCAGGTTTTTTCACCCAATTTTACCCAGATAAACACTCGTACTCACCCTCCCCCCATCCTCACTCACAAAATGCATCCACCCATACAAAACATCATCAACAAACCCAACAGGCAACCTCAACAACGCCTCCTTCGAAGAACGAAACGCCACATCCTTAAAACCCAAAAACTTACCCTTCGTACTATTATACACAATAAAATTAGCCAGATCCGAAGCCCCACAAAACGCAGAAATCGGACCATTAGACCAAACCACATGAACAGAAGCATTCAATAACAAAAACACATTTTTCACCCACGAAATCAACAACTCCCCCCGGCTAAAAATCGCCTTCGAAAAATCAATACTAAAATCAGGCCCCTCACCCACCAGCGCCTCCTTCATATGATACGAAACCGCCGCATTCATAGCCGTCTTCTCCTCCACACTATGCTGATACCCAATATTAATCCAACTCAATAACGGCCTCAACCAGCTACTCACAATAGACAACTTCAACCGCTGATTCAACTGCGCCTCCGTAGGCGGCACACTACTCAAATCATGCAACCCCTTCAAATAAGGCACACCCTTCCACGAAGAACCAATCACACTACCAATTTTCCCCGAAACATTCCCATTTATACCATTCTTATACCTTCCCATAACTATAAAATTTAAATTAAAACACTAACCAATAATTTCACCCAACACCAAAATATCCTGCTGTAAACCAGCAATCAGCGTCAACAACAACTGCGCATTCTTATCCTCCACCTCAATCTTACCCTCAAACAAATCATCCGTCCGGTCAAAATACAAGGCATCCGTCTCAGTATAAGCCTCCCGCTTTTTGAACATAAACATGCACGAACAATGGCAAATCACCATCTGAAATATCAAATAATGACTATACAGCGCATACAACCTATCCTTATAACTCATCCCCTCCTCCGGCTCCTCCACATCATAAGAATAATAGAGACCCGAAGCCAAATCGAAACAATCCATTTCCTGAATAATCTCCAACCCCTCCAGACCGTTGATCATCAAAAATGTTCTGGAACATTCCAATACCCTATTCACAGAAACCATCAACCCCTTAACCACAGAATCCTCCAAAGAATCCAACAAATCCAATTCAATATTCAGTGCGCTAATATGATCTGTCGTTTCACAATACGAGTTCGGTTCAACCAGACCTTTCAAATCAGAGAGCTCCCCCTCAAAAGCCAAGGAAAAACACTGCTCCATCAACCTGCAAATCACAAAATTTAATGAATGATAAGTAATACCCTTAATCTCATCCTCCAGTTCCATAGCACAACCAATTAGCATACCTATAAATAGACCTCTTATGCCGCATCCGCAGATAAACACCATCCCCATTTCTACCACCAGACGGATCCGTATTCGCCTCCACAGTAACCACCCAATCCCCCTTCACCCCTTGTACCAAACCACAATGCCCAATCCTGCCAAGCGATTTAAAATAAATCCCAAAAACCATCCCAGGAGCAGCATCTTTAACAATCCGACGGGCAGGAAACAAAGCCGGCGACCACCCCGTCCTGGGAGCCCCATACCCAGCCTCCATAAAAACCCAGGACACGAAAGCCGCACAATAAGGCGCACCACGTTTCAAACCCACGCAACTCAAATACTCCTCCACCCGCGGCCCATCATTTCTCCCACTCAACTCCCTAACACCAACCTCTCGACTGGCGATACCTAACAAATCGCCACCATGCAGCCCACTGCCGCCAAAAGCAATAAAGCAAAAGAACACAAGTAAAACCCTAACTGCATCCATAAATCCAAATCCTTAAACTGTAAAACCATCAAACCAACCCCCGGTAAACCAATCCCTCTCCAAAACCTATCCAACAACCACCAGCACAAACCCAGCAAAGCCAAAAAACCAATCACACTCAACACCATCAGCAATAAAATATTCTGATCAATAAAGCCCGCCTGCGCGTCAAACCTACTCAACAAACCAGGAACAAAAAACCAAACCACCACCAAGAAAACCAATACATGGTATTCCCACTTAACCCTCCCCATAAAATCCACCACCTCTAAACCCAAATACTTTAATCTCAACGTTTTCATAACATAAACCATTAAAATAAAACCAAAAGCAGGCGTGCCCAAACGGGCACGCCAAACCATTAAATCACAGGCAACACACCCGCATACACACTATTACTCACCAGCTTCCCATCCAAACTCACAAAAGCCATATAGCAATGCACATCATGACCAATCCAAGCCGCAGGCAACTGCAAACTAAACGTCATCGCCGTCCTCGCCACCGCATTTCGGAGCGTCACATACTTCAATAGAGTAGGATTATACACCATAAAAGTCGCCTTATCCGTCGCCGAACCATGATCCGTATCCACCAAGGCCCCCCAGTCAAACAGCACCTTCGCTGCCCCACCAGTCGTCACACCCGGATCCTGCGGCTCCTCCAAATCACCCACACTAAACACCACCTTAACCGGATTAATCAAGTAATCAGGAGCAGTACCCATCACCGCATACTTCAAGTGATAAGAACAAGCCGCATTAAAAGGTGAAATTCCATCCGTAAAAGCCTGATAACCGATCTCCAGCAACAACTTAAGCGGCTTCAAGAACTCCATCACCGTACTAAACTTCAACTGCTGATTCAACTGCGCCGGCGTAGGCTTCCTATCCGGAGACACATCCGGCAAACTCCGCATGTAATGAATCCCCTTCCAAATCGCACCAACAACGGTGCCCACAATTCCCCGGAACGGGCCGAGAATCCCTTTCTTGTATTTTCCCATATTTATAAAAATTAAGGGTTAAAAAATCTGTTATTTCGTAAGCGATAAACCTTCCGTACTGGCCAGTCAATTAGAATCAAACACCCACAACACAAAGATAACCACCTCAAAAACAACAAACTACAGTTCAGAAAACACTGAACCCTTTTGAGCCAAATTGAACCCTTTCTGAGCCCATTTGATCCCTTTCAATACAGAGAAGATTTCAAGTAAAACCACTTTTTCCCAATTTTCTTCGAAACCCAGGCACCATCCTCACGCCTCCTGTACAACGTCGCCTTACCAATATTCAGCAACTGCTTCACATCAGCACTATCCAACCAAACCTCATTTTCTTCAACCGCCCGTTCCACCCTTCTCTTCTCCGCCCTCCAAGCCTCCAGTCCCTCCTTAATCTCCCCCAAAATCTTCGCAATCATTATTATATTCTCTAAAAATGTTTTCATAAAAATTAAGATTATATGGTAAAAGCAATCCCAAAAACAGCAAATACCACCGTTAATTAAATAAGAAGCAGAAAAACAATAACCAGTCTATCTGCAAAACCGACACGAAAGAACATCGCATCTAAAATCTAAGTAAGAGTTTTTCCATAGCATTAATTTAAGTCACAATAAAAGATGATTGATACAAGATACCCACACAAAAAGTATCCCCACTTATAAAATTATAAGCACCCCATCAACAAGAAAAATTACTAGCTTTAGTGCAACAATACCGCAGCAGCCACCAACCTAACCACCTCAGGGCCTGTAAGGTCCTTGAGAAAAGACGTGTAGCTTTTTTCCAATTAATAGCACTTTAATCAAAAAACATAGAACTATAATCAAAAAAATTACACACAAACAACTGATCAACAAAGACTTAACTAACAACCAAATATTACCCCCCTAACATACCTTCCCAACATATACCTATATTTGTATCGCCCTTCAATTACAAATTATCGCTCGATATATATTTGTAAACCAACATGCGAAAAAAGTTATCTAAAAACGGTAACGCCTCAAACCTAAAAGATCAATTAATCGATATTTTTTCCTCCTATCATCCCATTAGCGAAGAACTAAAAAACCAGTTAACCATTAGGCTAAAAATCGAGCAACTACAAAAAGGCCATTGCCTAGCTACACAAGGAGAATACTGTGTCCACTTCTATTATTTAGCAGAAGGTATCCTCACCTCTACAACCAACAGAAACGACAAACAACTCACTACATTCATCGTCGCAGATGGAAGCTTCGTAACCTCCATATCCGGCATGTACGGTCAAAGACCATCCGATGAAAGCATTTTTGCCATTGAAGACACCTTAGTTATTGCACTGCACGCACAAGACTTCCATTACTTCTACCAACACCATCCAGAGATGAATGCAATCATGCGCTGCATCATGGAACGCTGTTTTCAGGAAGCCCATGAACGCTCAAAAATGATTCGGCTAGGAACGGCAAAGGAAAAATATCTCTACCTCTTAGAACATATTCCACAACACATCAACCGCATTCCCTTCCCCTATCAAGCAAACTATTTAGGCATTCGTGAAGAAACATTAAAAAGGATCCAGAAAGAAATCCATATAGAAAACGACGAAAAACAAACCACCACACTTTTCAAAAGAATAGAACACCACCTGTCTCTTATACACATCTGACGCTGCCGACGAACGTAAAAAAGGGGGGGGGGGGGGGGGGGGGGGGGGGGGGGGGGGGGGGGGGGGGGG
>NZ_JAELTV010000233.1 GCF_016429005.1 Pedobacter sp. ASV19 | reverse complement strand
CCCCCCCCCCCCCCCCCCCCCCCCCCCCCCCCCCCCCCCCCCCCCCCCCCCCCTTTTAGATGTGTATAAGAGACAGCTGCTGGTTGACGACAACAAAATGAATGTATTGCTCGCCCAAACCATCCTAAAAAAATGGGAAATGATCTATGACTCTGCTTATGACGGAAAAGAAGCGCTGGATTTATTTAAGAATAACGAATATGATCTTGTACTTACGGATATCCAGATGCCGGTAATGGGCGGGGTAGAACTCACTCATGAAATTCGCTATAACGGGGGCCCAGAAAAGTCTGGTATTCCTATCCTGGGGATAACCGCACATGTTTTGCAGGAGAACAGAGATGCCTATTTAAAGGTAGGTATGAATGATCTGGTGTTAAAACCTTTCCTGGAAAAAGAACTGATAGATAAGATTAAGAAGTACATTTAATCCTCCGCATTTGTGGTTTCATTGGGGTGCTGGGGAGGTAATACATCTACTTTCTTCTCCACAACAACTGTTTTGGTGTGTACAGCATATTTGCTGGGTTGTATTCCATGGCCATATTTCTCTGCATAAGCCTGGGTGAACTCTGCTCCAAAATAAAGAATGATCGCCGTATAATAGATCCATAGTAAAATCACAATAATGGAACCCGCCGCGCCAAAGGCGGAACCAGGATTTCCTTTTTCGATGTAAATGCCGATGAGGTATTTACCGAGGCTAAACAGCAAAGCCGTGAACAAGGCGCCGATAATTGCTGGTTTCCATTTAATAATAACGTCGGGGAGCACCTTAAAAATGACTGCGAAAATGCAGGTTACTACTGCTAGTGTAAGGGCATTGGTGAGGATCAGCATAAACAGTTCTGATACTTTTTCAATACCAATTTTGGAAGCCAGGCCTCCAAGCTTATTACCAAGGCCTACAACGATACTGTTGATGACGAGGGTAACCAGCAATAAGAAGCCAAGTGAAGCAATAAGCGAAAAGGAGAGGAGTCTGTTGGTAATGAGTTTTTTCCATCCTTTCTTAGGAATGGCCTTTACTTTCCAGATTAGATTAATGCTATCCTGTATCTCTACAAAGATGGCGGTAGACCCAATAACAAGGGTCGCTATGCCTATAATGAGGCCGATTGTGCTCCTGCCGGATAAGTTGGCATTGATAACGAAGCTTTGCAGCTGCCGGGTAGCAGGCTCACCGATCATATCATTGATCTCTGCAAATAATTGAGTATCCGGATCAAGCTTATCGCCAAAAAACAGACTAGCTGCTGATATGATGATCATGATCAGTGGTGTCAGAGAAAATATGGTATAATAGGCGAGCGAGGCACTGAGCTTGGTGACCCGGTCATCAATAAATCCGTTTCCGGCGGCTAAAAATAAATTGCCCAGCGCTTTGAAAAAATGTATGATCTTTTTAATGATTGTCATGAGCTTAGTCTAGAAAGGATATCCAATTCCAATATTATAAACCAGGTTGTCTTTGCGCCATCCGCTGTCTCCAAAATCAATTTCATTAAATACCCAGCGCTTTCCAGGTTCATTATAAGGTTTGCGTACAGGGAAGGCTACATCTAAACGAATGACGAAAATAGAAGCGTCAACACGCAGTCCGGCACCAGTACCAACTGCAAATTGACTTAAGGCATTTTTAAAATCAAAACCCGATCCCAGACGTGGTGGGGTACCTGGGCTGTCGGCGGTGGCAGGCGTACCCAAATCCTCTTTTCTAAGCCATACGTTACCTGCATCAGCAAAAAGAGCACCATATAATCTACCTGCCAATTTGAACCGCAGCTCTGAACTGACGAGCGCCTTAATGTCTCCGCTTTGATCTACATAAGTTGTATTGGCACTTTTTGGGTCATTTTTGTAGTAGTACGTTCCAGGTCCGATAGATCTGGCTGCCCAGGCGCGGATATCGTTTGTTCCTCCAGCAAAAAACTGACGGACGAATGGCAAACTGGTTTGGTTTCCATAAGCATAACCATAGCCAAGGTCTATCCGGTTTGCCCAGATTATATTTTTGGTGAATTTGTAATAATCCCGAAAATCTGCTTCTACCCGTACATACTGGTTAATCTGTTGTCCAAGTATGGCTTTTTTTCCTTCCGAATTCCTCCCGGCAAATAAGCCCCAGACATTTCCTCCGGTTTCCAGCGTACCATTAAAATAAATATTGTTCTTTCTGTAATCTTCAAACTGGTTGGTGTAGGTAAAGCTATAGTTACTTCCGATGATGAACTGTTTCTCTACTACATTTCTTAATCCGGGGATCACATCCAGTAGGCTATCTCTTAGTGTGGTGTCATTAGTTAAGCTAGAAGTGACGTAGTTGACGGAGATGGGGTTGAATGCATGTTCTTTGTATTGGTTTTCATTCCATTTATAACCATATTGGGCTTTAAAGGAATTGATGTCATACAAATAACCTCTGTGAAGCCGTTGATAAGTCAAAGAAATAATTGTTTTAGGAATATAGGCATTGGTGCTGTTGATACCATTAAAAGGGGTTATAAACCTTGGAAAGGTCAGTTTTGCTTCTCCCGTTAAGGAAAATGAGTTTAGCCCTTGCGACTGTCCACCTACCTGGGTCTCGAAACCACCACTTGCACTTAAATCCAGCTGCTCAGCACCCCTGAACAGGTTTCTGGTCGTTTGGGTAACCTTTAATTCTGAGCCCATAAAGTTGTTCGACTTACTTGTTCCTGTTACTGAAAAGGTAAGAGAGTTCTTTTTTAGCGGGGTAAGAAATATATTCAGATCCAGCTGGTCGTTCTTAAAGCTGTCGAGAGGAATGAATTCTGCTTTTACGGATTGAAAAACCCCGATATTGACCAAACGGTTCAACGTTTGATTATGGTCTTTTCTGTTGTACAGTTCTCCTTTTTTGAAGAAAACCAAGCGGTTAAAAAGCGGGTCTTTAAAGGTGTGTTTAGGATCGTAAATTTTAAAGTCATTGTAAACAGAAGGCGTAGATTTTCTTAATGCACTGTCTTTTCTGATGGTATAATTAGGGTAAATATTGATGTTGTTAATGGTATAAGGCTTAAGTCCGGCATCGGGCGCAATTTCTTTAACCCGAATTCGGATATCTACCAATTGTTTTCCAACTGTACTATCCACCTGAAGGATAAGATAATCTGGACTAAAATAAAAATAACCGCTTTCTTTAAGGTCATTATCTATGCGGATGCGTTCATTTTTAAATACATCAAGGTCATAATTATTGCCCGGTTTTAATAAGGTTTTTCCTTTATTGTTGTTGACAATTTTAGCGAGCGCCCCGCTGCTGTCAGGAGGAAAAGAGACACTGTTTATTTTATATCTGATTCCTGTATTTGCAGTGTATACAGCTTTTCCTTTTTTTCCTTTCACAACAGTGTCGCCTATGACATCAGACTGAAGGTAGCCCTGACTGATCAGATAGCTTTTAAGTACAGCATTGTTGTATGGGATTTTTACCTGGCTTAATAGTACAGGAGGTTCGCCCATCTTGGTGCGCAGCCAATGCCGGAATCCTTTGGGTTTCTTAGGTTCCCCAGCCAGGTTATAAAACCCAAGTTTATATTTAATTCCCAAAATTGATTTATTAGGAGTGGGCCGGGTCTTGTCCTCCAGTGTGCTTTTGACCTCTTTCTGATCTGCGATTCTTACAGAAGAATCAGGATTGATCTTTACTTCGGCCCCGGTGTATAAAATCTCTCCCGGCTTGAGTCCCTTGGTACTGCTGCAGGCAGCCCAAATCATACAACTCAGTATACATAGGATCGGTTTAATTCGTTTTTTCATCTTTTGGCTTCTGTTCTACTCTGTTTCTTTTCTTTTTAGAGAATTTTTGAAATACTTCTCTGAATTTGTTGTAATCTACCACAAGGGCAAAACCAACACCGGTTTCAATCAGCTGACCTTCAATAACACCTTCTGTTTGATTGCGGCGATATGCCCTTAAGCGGTATTTTCCGTCTTTGGAAAGCAGGTATTCGATATTTACATTGCCAGCAATATTAGTTGAGTTTCCCTGCTGCTGGCCTTCGAGTCCGAAAGAACTACCTACGGTGACAATCAGCCTGTCACTTAACAGCTTTTTGGACAAACCTACTTCAAGTGCTGTGTTATTGGCAACTTGCCCGGAACTGTAATCCTGTGAAGAATTAATGCCAAAATTAATATCCACCCCTTTGACCAGATCTGAAGCCAGATTATTGAGTTGTTCCGTGAGGAGTTTACTTACGCTTGACCGCGCAAAATCGGTAACCAGACCGTTGCCATTTCCGCCAAGGCTCTGGAATGGATTGTCTGCGATGAACCTGCCCAGAACAAGTAGAGCAAATACCTGTTTGTTCAGTTCACCTTCATCGCTGTTCAAGGCTTGAAGCCGTCCGTAAACGGATCCGCTGATCGTTCCTCTTTCGTTTTCTGGAAGATCTATTTTAAACTTGATGGTGGGTTTAAGCAGCTCTCCGGTCATCATCAGGTAAACCTGAAAGGGCAGTTTGTTTTTTGCTTCATTATTACTTGGATCATTCAGCAGATCGGCAGGAGGGGCACTAACTTCATACAGAGCTGTTAAATCTATGTTTGCACTGGTTGGATCGCCAGTCCATACAATATTGCTGCCTTGCTGTAATTTGAAACTCTTTTTAGCAGGTCCTACGGTAAGGTTGTAACTTCCGTCAGAAACATCATAACGTCCTGTCAGACTGGTTTTTCCGCTTGGATCCATCGTGGCGGTCAGATTAGCCTGTCCTTTTACTTTTAGTGCATCACCATTGCCAGGATCCACCACGACGTTAAGTTCTGCATCTGGATCAATTTGAATAGTCGCACTTAGATTTATACCCTTTATTGGGGCTTTACTTATAGAATCTTTTACAGAAAGTGCCTTTTTCCCATTATAAGGAGGAGCGCTAAAGTCAACAAATTGTACGATACCTTCCTGATCAATTACTGTAGGGTCGTCAGGTGGCATAGCAAAGAAGAATTTGGTTTTGTCTTCTACTTTAATGTTCATGTTTACATCCGGCTGGTTCAGATCGCCGCGCACTTTAATGTTGCTGGTGAGGTAGACAGTACCGTAGATCATTTCATTATCAGTAGAAGTAGAATTCAACGCCCTGAAATTATTGGTTCGGATGTCCATATTGAATTTGAAGTCCCGGTAATCTGAAGTTAAAATTCCTCCGGTAATTACGGCTTTTTGATTCAAAGAATCCAGAATTGTAAATTTATTGAAATTGATACCGGTTTCTGTAAAGCTAATGGTTTCGTCAGGCATTCTAAAGAAAGAGTTTACATAAGCCACATTGAAGCCAGCCTGATTGAACTTAATATCACCTAATACTTTTGGCGCGTCCAGTGAGCCCTTAACCGACAGTTCTCCACTCACCGTACCTGTCCCTTTTCTGATCTGCCCCATAGAAAGGCTTTCTATGGCTTTGAGGTCTATCTTATCAATATTCAACGTCAGATCCAGAGCACTTTGCGGCGCAGTATAATAGAAGCCACTTGCCCTAAGTTCATGAACGCCTGATAATGCAATATTGGTTTCATAGGCATTTTCAGTATTGTTATTCACCGCAAGCCTGAGTGTACCCAGCATATCTTTCTGGTACCGCAGTTGGTCAATTGTTAAATTGGCTTCGAATTTAGGTGTGTTCACCAAATCTTTGACATTTACAGTTCCGTTAATTGAGCCACCAACAAGCGCGCTATCTGCCTCCGCAAATCGGGTTAGTGTTTCTATTTTGAAATCCTTGAATTCTACTTTAAGAGGGGCATTTGGAGTGTTACTGTCGCTATTGATGCGCAACTCCTGTCCGCCGTTGCTGATGTTAAACTGATTGGCCAGGATACCTGATTGTCCAAACTGGAGATAATTTTCTGGTGCCACAACCCACTTGTCGTAGTTAAGCAATAGCTTTTGAGGATCCAGGCTAAATCTGTAATCCTTGTTAATGGATTTAAAGAGCCCTCCCAAAACATATTTGTCTCTGCGTTTGCTGTCGCGCAGATAGATGTTTAAGTTCAGGTCATTGTTTACCGCGGCTCCGCTGATCTCGTTGTTGAAAAAAGCCAGAGAGGGGCTCTGCAGACTTTTTATGGTCAGCTTATAATTGAGTTTCTGGTTGTCGTTATTGATGTTTAGCCGGGTACTGTCTATTTTGTAAGTCCCATAAACCACCTGTGGAAAAGAAGCATTCATGATCAAGCTGTCTTTTTGTGTATCCAGCAAGCCGTTCATCCTGGCAGGAGCAAAATTGGTCAGCTCCGGAACAAAGTTTTTTAATATCTTGGGGTTGTAAAAATTCACGTAAAACCTGAAACGTTGGTCTGGAATTTTGGTTACCTGACCAAACTGATAATATTTATTGATCTGGTTAATCACAGCAGCGCCTAAATTGGTCAGCTGATATTTACCGTCAATTTTTGCTCTCAAAAATTCAGATTTCAAGGTAAGCAGGTTATGGGTTGCGGAGGCTTCAGAATGGACTAAAATGGTGTCCACATTAAAACGCTGGCCTTCTTTTACGACCTGCAAGCCATTTACAGAAACATCACCATTTAAATAATCCGGATCTGCTGTTTGTATATCTGCTTTGATTAAGCCGGCCAGTTTAAATTCTGTTGCACTAAAATTAAGCTTCTGGAGGTCTACCTGTTTCAGATCTGCATTGGCTTTAACAGCGGGGTACTTACCTGCCACATCTATTAGCGCCTTCAGGTTAAAATTAACATTGGTGTCCGCCATACTGCTTTTAATATCAAGCTTTTGAGCTGCATAGGTGCCACTAAGTAGCAGATTTTTGTAGGTGTACTTGTTATAATAGGCGCTCAATACCTGTGCGTTGAAACTGGCAGCTGCTTTTTTCGCATCAAGACCTGTGCCCTTCAAAGAGGCTTTTGCTGTCAAACGGCCTAGCTGTGGCTGCATTTTTAGTAGTCTGCCTACATTGAAATTATTCAGGTTAACATCAGCGGTATAACTTTCCCTACCTTTAGGGCCTTTCATGGAGGCCAGTAACCTGGCAGAACCCATATCGGTATTGATGTTAAATCCCGTATTGAAATTGGTCATAGACCCTTGGAATTTACCAGTTGCACTTATCGCATTAGGCAAGGTTATGTTGGAAGGGAGCGATTTCTTAGGGATCAACACCAAAAGATCACTTTTGGTTAAGAAGAATTTTTTAATGTTGAGGTCCAGAAAAGTTTTATTCACATCAGGCAGGCCTTTTGCTGTGCCGTTAATGTCAATCTGCGTGCTTTTCAATCCACTGATCTGTAAGTTTGGAATCACCAGATTATTCATATAGCCATGAGCAGTCGCATTGATCTTGATTTTTTCGTTCCGGTAATTTGATGGAACAGCGTCGCTAAAATAAGTAGCGTCTTTTAGACCTATAGTTGTGTTTTTAACTTGAAGATAGATCTTTACACGTTCGGGATGTTTAGTCAGATCATCCATAGACGTGTAGTTAAGCTGAGTATTATTTTCTATTGTGGTATTGGGTGTTTTGACTAATAATTTATTGACCTTAATCTGCTTGTCTGAATAAACAACCTCACCTTTAAGTTGCTTCAGCTCAAAACCACTCTTTTCTAAAAACTTTCCGTCTTTTACATTTACTTTAATCCCCGCATCGCTATAGGCCAGCCCTTCGGCATTCAGACCAAGTTTTTTTATCCTTAAATGGTTATAGTCCATTCCTTTCATTGGCCTGGCTGCCAGATTATCAAACTGGACATTATTTTCTGCTAAACTCAGTTTTTTTATTAGAAGTGCAACAGGGGTGGATGCTGCAATCGTATCTTTTGTATTCCTGTCTCTTATACACATCTAAAAAGGGGGGGGGGGGGGGGGGGGGGGGGGGGGGGGGGGGGGGGGGGGGGG
>NZ_JAELTV010000232.1 GCF_016429005.1 Pedobacter sp. ASV19 | reverse complement strand
CCCCCCCCCCCCCCCCCCCCCCCCCCCCCCCCCCCCCCCCCCCCCCCCTTTTTAGATGTGTATAAGAGACAGTTTCTATACCGATATGGCTGATATCAAAGCTATGCTTGAGTCTATTGCCCGTAGTTTTGGCTACCACTATGGTTTAGAGAAAAAAGTACGTATCAATACAGTTTCCCAGTCGCCAACAAAAACCTCGGCTGGTACAGGTATTAAAGGATTTGGCGATTTCTTTGACTATGCCGACGCTATTGCACCATTGGGCAATGCCGATGCAGAATCGTGTGCAGATTACTGTATTACCTTGTTTTCAGACTTAACCCGTATGGTAACCATGCAGAACCTTTTCCACGACGGCGGATATTCCTCAACCGGAGTAAGTGATATCGTGATGAAAAAAATGGGTCTGGAAGAATAAACTAGTTAAGCCTTTGCAACAGTCAACCTGTTGCAAAGGCTTTTTCACCTCTACTTTATAAACCGCTTTAATTGATTAGCGTACATATTAATCAACTGTATCATTGCAGTTTGTTCATTATTTAACGAAGTATCGACTAAAGATTTTGTTAAAGACCGTATCTCGTTAATGTATTCAATAACTTGATAGCTTACCTGCTGAGATATAATTTCCCTATCCTTTTTGATTAATTCTATTTTGAGGTTTACTTGCTCCAGTTCTTCGAGATCGTATGTGTTGTTTTCCATAATTACATCGGGGTAGCGGCATATTCTTAAAATTGTTCCAGCCCTTAAATCTGGAAAATAAAACCATACCAGCCAATAAATAACCTGTCTGTTTTATAGAAAACGGACAGCACTCATCTCCTCACAAAAAACTCATAAACAACAACTTAAACAACTAATCAAGATGCTTCACTGAGATCTTCTTTAGCCTCGTCCTTTCTTAAATTCTCTATAAAAACGGAGGGAGAAATTCCCGTTGTAGCTTTAAAAACAGCCGCAAACTTACTGTGCGAAGAGAAACCATATTTCTTTGCCAGATAAGAAATCTTATACTTCCGCTCTATAGGATTAAGTTGCAGATCTTTTAATGCATAGGTTATTCTAAGCTCATTCACATAATTATTAAAATCCTTTTCCTTATACCTGTTAATGATATAGGAAAGATATTTGGTATTGGAATTCAGCTTGCTTGCAAGGGTAGATAAAGACGCATCGCCCTGCAGGAAAAACTTTTTCTCCTCCAGTTTATGGAGCCCGGCAAGCAACCTGTCCTCCGATTCCTTTGTCATTAATGCCTGAGCCGGTTGTTTTGCCGGAACCAGATCAGGATTAAGGTCTATCCTTTTCAAGACTTGTTCATACCTAAGTCTGTTTCTTTTACTGCTTTGTTGATTTATATATAGCAATGATAGTACTAACAACAAAAGAATAATCGAAATAGCTATTGCGACCTGAACTTTCATCATATTGGTATCTTCATCCTTATTCAGCTCCTTAATCAGTTGATTTGAAACAGATTTGGTTACCTGCGCCTGTTCATCCAATAGTCTGGAGTAAATTTCCTGATGCCGGAATGCCCGTTTTGAATCCCCAACGGCATTATAATAAGAAGCAAGACCTTTATTGGTTATTATTTTTGCATTAAAATTATCAGATTGATTTGCATAAGGCTCGGCCTTCTTATATTGTTGTATTGCCTGCTCATATTGGTGATTTTCTAAAAAGACATCTCCCAAACCAGCATAAATAAAAGCTTTAAGTTCTGTTTCAGTATCCTTTAATTCTGCCAGTGCCTTAAAAAGATGTGCTTTTGCTTTGTCATAGTTCTTTTCTTTCAAATAGCAAAGACCATACAGCTGATCGTTAGTCGCTAAAAAAATATTACTCCCCAACTGATTTGGAACTTCAAGAAACTTCTGCTCTGCTTCCTGCAACTTATGCATCCCAGATGTATAATCCTGATCCTCCTCAATGGCATAATAAGCTTTTTCCTGCAGGATTAACGCATAAGTTGTAGTAGTTGCCGGAGAAGGCTCTAATTGCATGTTCTTTTTCTCTGCAATATCTAAATATTTCCGTGCTTGTTCAGTGAGGTTTACACTTCTGTACAGCGTTGAAAGAAAACCAGCTATACGTACTTCCCAATTGCCTTTCTTCTGAACCCCAGGAACCAGCTTTTCTGCTTGTATTGCAAATGCCAGAGCTTTAGCCACATCACCTGAATGTTGATGCAGCGTAGCAAGAAGCATCAGGCATTTCATTTTCTGATAATTATCCGCAGAATGCACTAAAAGAGAATCAGACATTTTGAATGCCCTCTTTATATCGGATGAAGCTACTTCAGTTGCAATCTTAGTATAGACTTTGTCAAATTCACTAATCGATGTATTGGCTTTCGCAAAAAAACTGAAACAAAATAAAAGAGCGAAGAAGATAGATTTCCGAGAGACCAGCATATACGTAATTAAAGCATGAAACCATCATGAGCAAACACTCACAAAATACAATGAACAAGAACTCATGATAGCTTCATCACCGATAAAAAACAAAACTAATAAACTGATGAAAAATAATACAAACTATACAATTTTCATGCTTTTTTCCAGAATAATTTCAGAAATGAAAAATTCGTCCTTATTCGTACTTCAGCGCTTCAACCGGATTGGCTTTTGCAGCCTTGTAAGCCTGAAAACCAACCGTCAAAAATGCAACAGCTGCAGTCCCTGCTATTGCAGCTAATATAATTGACAAGGAAACAGTTGTCCTGAATTCAAAATTAGTGAGCCATTTGTTCATCAGATAATATGCCAAAGGCACACCAATACAGGCAGCAAAAAACACCATTTTCAGAAAGGAAAGCGAAAGGAGTTCCATAATGTTGCCTACCGAAGCCCCCAATACACGACGTACACCAAACTCTTTGTTACGCTGCTCTGCGCTATAAGCCACCAGTCCATAAAGCCCCATGCAAGAGATCAGGATTGCTATACCACCAAACAAGTTAGCCAACATACCCAGAATTCGTTCCGACTGCATTTTCTTCGCATACAAGTCGTTAACAAATCTAATTTCTACCGGGTAATCAGGATTGATATTTTTGACCACACCTGATATGAGTTCAATATTCTTGCTCAAACTGTTGGCGGGATTTAACTGCATGTTAATATTGCCCCCCTCCCGTTTACTGAAATTAATCACCATCTGGCGTCCGGAACGGTAAGGAGAATCCCAAATGAAATCTTTAAACACACCTATAACCTTCAACTGATTTCCAAATAAATTGACCATTGTCCCTATAGGATTTTTAAGTTTCATCACCTTCACCGCAGTGCTGCTCAGCAATATTGCCGCAGTGTCTGAAGCGAAATCTCTGGAAAAATCCCGGCCTGCCAGCATTTCTACCCCACTCGTCTTCACAAAATCATACTGGGTCTGAAGACGGTTGAAAACAATTTCCTTTCCCTTTTCTTCCATTCCGGGCCATTGAAAACCGTAAAACCAATTGCCCACACGAGTCATACTCTGGGAAGACTCGTTTACGGCAGTAACTGCTCCTGTTTTCAGCACCTGCTCTTTAAACAACTCAAACTTACCGGATAGTTCACCATCCTGAGGCATCTCTGCAAGTAAATTGATATTATACCCTACAGGTTTATTCTTTATGTACTGCATCTGTCTATAGATCACCAGAGTAGCAATGATCAATATAATCGCAAAACAAAATTGCCCTACAACAAGTACCTGCCTCAGGTTAACAGGAATGAGTTTCGCCCTTGCCGTTTTCTTCTTTAAAGTCTGGATCGGGTTAAAGGAGGAAAGAAACAATGCCGGATAAGCCCCCGACAAAAGACCAGTTAGCAAGGCCACGGTGATGACCCCAAACCAGTAGCCTGTATTGGTATAACCAATAACAATATCTATCCCCAGCAAATTATTAAATATAGGTAAACTCAATTCAACCATCGCAATGGCAATTAACACGGCCACTACAGTCAGGACCATAGCTTCGGTAAGAAATTGAGTGACCAAAGAACCCCTTGTTGCGCCAATCGTTTTCTTAATCCCTACCTCTTTCGCCCTGCGTTCCGATTTTGCTGTAGCCATATTCATAAAATTGATACAAGCCACCAGTAAAATACCAAAAGCCAAGGCAATAAAGAGATAGATACGTTCTATTTCGCCACCTATGCTTTTACCATTCAGAAACTCACCATGTAAATGCGTATCCGAAAAGGGAAACAGGAAATTTTCAGTCCTTTGTGCTGTATAATTTTCATTGAACAGTTTCTTAACCTTCGAATTAATCAGGTCAATCTTTGTCGGATCATCAACCCTGGCCATAGCCAGAAAGCTGAAATCTCCCCAGCCCGGATGTTTAACATAATCATTTATATGTTCAAAAAATGTCCAGGGCATCAAATAATCAAATCTGATTGAAGTATTGGCCGGAAAGTCTTTGATGACGCCCGTAACCTTTAAATCCCATGCGTTTTTATACCTCACTGTTTTATTCAACACATCTGTAGTACCGAATAAAAGTTTCGCCGTATTTTCAGTCAAAACAATTGCATTCGGGGCATCAAGTGCAGAACCGGGGTTGCCAACTATAAATTCATAATTGAATACTTTCAGTATATCCGGATCAGCAAACAGATCCGTTCTTTTAAACACCCTTTGCTGATTAGCGATAAGCGATTCATCGCCACCACCCATGCGGGTTATCGCATCTACTTCTGGCACTTTAGCTTTAATGGCCATTGCAATTCCATTTCCCGGTGATCCTCCTGTGCTTGTAATCTTTCCAGTAGCATCCTGGAAATTAGTCATCACCTGATAGATTTTGTCTGCATCCTTAAAGTGACGATCAAAATTCATCTCATAATTGACATATAAAAGCAGTAGCAAGCAGGCAGATAAACCAACTGCCAGACCAATAATATTAATAACCGAAGAAGTCTTATTTCTCCAGAGATTACGCAAAGCGATTTTTAAATTGAGTCTGAACATAGCAATAAATGGTTCACTAAGTTTGTGCCAAGAGCCTTAAAAACCACAAAACACTAATATACAGAATCTTAACTCAAACCCACCAATAATAATCGTTCGTTATCGAACAGCACCCGTACATTCCCGTACAATCCTGCAGTTACCAACCTTTTATCGCACTTCCCTTAAAGGCCACCTTCGCTGCTTCTTCAACTTCATTAGATTGATAAGCCTTAACAAAACGCTTCACCTTATCTTCATCTTTATTATCTTCCCGGGCAACAATTGCATTTACATAGGGTGATTTGCTGTCCTCTATAAAAAGACCATCTCTTGTAGACACCAAACCAATAGGCGCAGCAAAAGTATTATTAATAATAGCTATAGATACATTTGCATCATCCAGAGACCGTGGAAGCTGCGGTGCTTCGAGTTCAAGGATCTTTAGATGCTTAGGATTATCTACCAAATCATTAAGAGTCGGTAAAAGGCCAACACCTGGCTTGAGTTTAATCAGACCAGCTGTTTGAAGCAGCAATAATGACCGGCCACTATTGGTCGGGTCGTTAGGAATAATAACCGTACTCTCGTTTTTCAGCTCCTTGAGACTTTTGATCTTCCTGGAATACCCGGCAATTGGATAAACAAAGGTGTTTCCCACTATAGCAAACTTATAGCCCCGTTGCTTTGCCTGTACATCCAGATAAGGTTTGTTCTGAAAGGCATTAACATCAATATCGCCTTGATTAAGGGCCTCGTTGGGCATTACATAATCATTAAACTGTACCAGTTCAACATCAAGGTTGTATTTTTCCTTGGCCACCTTTTGAGCAACCTGTGCAATGGTATATTCCGGACCGGATTCAACGCCGACAATAATATGGTTAGGATCATTTTTTTTAGCCCCTCCACTGCAGGCCCCAAGGAAAGCGACGGATAATATCAACCCTGACTTTAAATATTTTTTGAATGTTGTATTCATTTTATTAGATTTTATACTTTTATTTTCTGTGATCAAAATATTTTGAAAGGCGATCGCCCCCAAACTGAATAAGGAATACAATAACAACCAGCAATACCAAAACGGTATTCATCACCAGAACATTATAACCTATATAGCCATACTGATAGCCAATCTGCCCAAGCCCGCCAGCACCAACAGCACCTCCCATAGCGGAATAACCAACAAGAGTGATCAAGGTAATCGATGCACTGTTGATAATTGCAGGTAAGGCTTCTGGAAGAAGTACCTTACGGATAATCTGTATTGGTCTTGCACCCAGTGCCCTGGCAGCCTCAATAAGTCCGTATGGAATCTCCAGCAAGCTATTCTCTATCATCCTTGCAATAAAGGGTGCGGCTCCTATGCTCAAAGGAACTAGTGCTGCTTTTACGCCAATGGAAGTTCCAACCAAAGCCCTGGTAAACGGAATCATCCAGACAATTAAAATAATAAATGGAATGGATCGGAAGATATTTACAAGAACTGCAAGAATTCTGTTTAAAAAAGGATGTTCGAGGATCTGTCCCTTTCGAGTAATAAAAAGCAGTATTCCTGCTGGCAGACCGATGAGAAAGCCAAAGAAGCCAGAGACAAAGGTCATTACAATGGTCTCGAGTGTACCGCTCATTAAAAGCCTAATCATAAATTCAGACATAACCAAGTACCTCCACACCAATATTTAGGGTTTTATAATAAGCAATCGCACGTTCATGGTCTTCTTTCCTTCCATGAGCCTCCACAAGGATAGTTCCGAATTTGATTCCAGCAGCATGTTCTATCTGAGCGGTGACGATATTGTTACTAACGCCAAACAACTCTGCAGCCTCCGAAAGCACAGCGCTATCAGCAGAATCACCATTGAAGGTGAGTTTGATAACCGGGTTACCCGATCCAGATACATTGATTTTCATGCGTTCCGAATATGCTCTGGGGAGTGTTACCTTAATAGAAGAGGAAATGAATTTCTTTGCAAGATCGCTCTTGGGATGAGAAAACACCTCACTTACCGTACCCTGTTCCACCAGCACACCCTGACTAATGATCGCTACCTCATCACAGATCGCTTTTACAACCTGCATTTCATGCGTAATGAGTAATATCGTAATGCCAAATTTCTCATTGGTATCCTTTAAAAGTTTCAAAATGGAAGTGGTCGTCTCCGGATCCAGCGCACTGGTCGCCTCATCACAAAGCAATACCTTTGGACTCGCCGCCAGGGTCCTGGCAATAGCCACCCGCTGTTTTTGTCCGCCTGAAAGGCTTACCGGATAATCGGCATGTTTATCCTCCAGACCGACGAAGTTTAACAACTCAGAAACCCTCTCCTTAATTTTCGCTTTTGAAGCCCCCTCCAGTTCAAGAGGAAAGGCAACATTTTGATAAACCGTTCTCGAAGAGAGCAGGTTAAAGTGCTGGAAAATCATTCCTATATGTCTGCGTTCTTTTGCCAGAGCAGACCTGGAAAGTTCCATCAGGTTTTTTCCATCAATATACACTTCTCCCGAACTAGGTTGCTCAAGCAAATTTGCACACCTGATCAGCGTACTTTTACCAGCTCCAGATGCACCTATTACCCCAAATATTTTACCTTGAGGTACATGTATCGAAACTCCTGAAAGCGCAGTAACAGATCGATCCCGAAGAACGAATGTCTTGGTTATATTATTTAGCCTTATCATTTAAAATTGTACAAAACCACTTACCAAAAAAGATTGGTCGCGCAAATATATTTAAAATCTATAGATATTATAGTTTTTAAAGACTGTATTTGGCTGGAAACAACTTTCAAATGGACTCTCCAATCTGCTGGTCCAAAAATTTACACATAAAGCTTTTGCTCATCAGTATAATATATTCTGGCGCCAGCGGCTACTTTTACCCGAATATTTTGCCCCGTAGGGCTCTTCTTTTTCTCTGCATGTATCATCAGGAGCAGAATTGTTGGTTTTAGAAGGAGGGGAGGCCTGTCTCTTATACACATCT
>NZ_JAELTV010000231.1 GCF_016429005.1 Pedobacter sp. ASV19 | reverse complement strand
CCCCCCCCCCCCCCCCCCCCCCCCCCCCCCCCCCCCCCCCACCACACCTTTTTTTACGTTCGTCGGCAGCGTCAGATGTGTATAAGAGACAGCTGTAGCACCAGGCGAAGTGAATGAAGTTCTAGGAAAACATATTTTAGCCGATGGTTACGATATGACCTATGATATGGACAAGAGTCAGGGTGCCTATATCTATGATGCGAAGTATGAACGCAAACTACTTGATTTTTTCACTTGCTTTGCCTCCGTTCCTTTGGGATACAACCATCCTAAAATGATCAATGATGAAGCTTTTAAAAGGAATCTTTTAGCTGCTGCCATTGCCAATCCATCAAATTCTGATGTGTACACACAACAATACGCACAATTCGTTGATACTTTTTCCAAAATTGGTATTCCTTCTTATTTGCCACATGCTTTTTTTATTGCAGGAGGTTCTCTAGCTGTGGAAAATGCACTTAAAGTAGCGATGGACTGGAAAGTACAGAAAAACTTTGCAAAAGGCTATAAGGAAGAGAAAGGTTTTAAAGTTTTACATTTTGAAAAAGCTTTTCATGGCCGCAGTGGCTATACCTTAAGCTTAACCAATACACTGCCGGACAAAACTAAATGGTTTGCTAAATTTGACTGGCCAAGGGTATCTGTTCCCACTGTAAAATTTCCGCTGGAAGGAGATAACCTGGCACTAGCTATACAAACTGAAGAGATTTCTATAGCCCAGGTGAAGCAGGCCTTTGCAGAAAACAAAGATGAAATCTGTGCCATTATTATTGAGCCTATACAATCTGAGGGGGGTGATAATCATTTAAGAGAGGAATTTTTAATCCAGCTTAAAACCCTTGCCGATGAAAACGAAGCTTTCCTGATCTACGATGAGGTACAAACAGGAGTTGGTCTCACCGGAAAGTTCTGGTGCCATCAGCATTACAGTGAAAAGGCACGCCCTGACATCCTTGCTTTCGGCAAAAAAATGCAGGTGTGCGGTATACTTGTGGGTGATAAAGTAGACCAGATCGAAGGCAATGTATTCAGAATTCCTTCGAGAATTAATTCGACCTGGGGTGGTAATCTGGTAGATATGGTACGTTCTACTCAAATTTTGCAGATTGTACAGGAAGATCAGCTTTGCGACCATGCGGCAGAGGTTGGACAATACCTGGAAGAACAATTGCATACACTGGCCTCCAAATACGACAAGATCAGCAATGTACGGGGTAAAGGACTTTTATGCGCTTTTGATTTCCCGGGTAAGGATATGCGCAACGCTTTTATTCAGAAAGGGATGGACAAAAATGTCATGTTCCTGGGCTGCGGCAATCAGACCATCCGTTTCCGCCCTGCTTTATGTATGGAAAAACAACATATTGACGAGGGTGTAGCTGTAATGGAGCAGATTTTACCGTCTTTATAATGAACAAAAGCAGAACTAAAATTATTCTTGGAATTTTGGTATTGGTGCTGGTGGCTTGGATGCTCAAAGGAACTTTTTTCCAACCCGGTGCAGGCGATCTCAAAGGTGGCTTCAAAGAAGTGGCCAGATACAGAAATGAGAACAATACAGGACCTGTCCAATATGTATTTGTGGTCACCATTAAAGATACAACAGGGGCGGAAATGGAGAAATATGGCAATTTTAAACCACACCACAAAGGCGGAAACACAAAGGTCTATTTCTTCCCCGAGGGGAAACCTGTACCGACGGACCTCCAGCCCGGAAAAGAAAATTTTGATCCTGTTTATAATGTTTCCTGTTTTGCACTTTATGAAAAAAGTGCAATGGGAAATGTAAGTCTTTCAAAAAAGCCCTTTAATCATTAAAGGGCTTTTTCTTATTAGACAAAGGCAGAGAAGCCGGTAATGGCCCGTCCAACAATCAGGGAATTGATCTCTTTAGTCCCCTCATAGGAGTAAATAGCTTCTGCATCTGCCACAAAACGGGCAACATCGTATTCCAGCAAAATACCATTCCCCCCCATCACTTCTCTTGCCCGGCTCACCACATCACGGGTTCTCATAGAACAAAATACCTTGGCCAGTGATGCATGCTCATCTGTCAGTATCCCCTGATCCTGCAACTGCGACAAACGGAAACAAAGGGTTTGCATAGCGGTCAGATTAGACAACATTTCAACCAGATGATTCTGAATAAGCTGGTAAGAAGCAATGGGTTTACCAAACTGCTTTCTGGTTCTGGTGTAGGCTAATGCACTTTCATAAGCGCCCCTTGCACAACCAACAGCCTGCCAGGCTACTCCTGCTCTGGTCATCCGCAACACCTTGGCCGTGTCTTTAAAAGAATTGGCCTCTTGCAAACGGTCTTCTTCATTTACTTCACAGTTGGTTAGGGTAATCAATCCGTTTTGCACAATGCGAAGCGCCATTTTATCCTGTATTTTCTCTACAGCAAAGCCTTTGGCTCCTTTTCTGACCAGGAAACCTTTTACCTGGTTATCGTCGAGATCTCTGGCCCAGATAATGGTGACATCTGAAAAAGTAGCGTTTCCAATCCACTTCTTTTGTCCGTTCAGCACCCAGGTATTGCCCGTACGTTTTGCTGTAGTGGTTAAGCCTCCTGCAGCACCTGAACCTACCTCCGGCTCGGTTAAGCCAAAGGCCCCAATGGTTTTAAACTGTTGCATTGAAGGGAGCCACTCTTGTTTTTGAGCCTCTGATCCTAATAAATAAATGGAACCCATAGCCAGTCCGCTCTGGACACCAAAAAAAGTAGAGATAGAAGTATCCACCCTGGCCATTTCCATAGCCAGCATACCTTCCATCAAGTTAGAGCGCCCAGGACAGCCATACCCTGTATAGGTCAAACCGCAAATATTCAGTTCCGCTATTTTAGGGATCAGCTCAAATGGAAATTCGGCTTTAAGCCAATACTGATTGACAATAGGTTTCACTTCTTTTTCCAGGAAGGCCCGTACTTTGAGCTGAAGCGCACGATCTTCATCTTTTAAAGCTTCATCACCCAGGTGATAAAAATCACCTTCTATAGGCGGTAATTCTCTTTTTTTGGAAGGGGACCCCAGCATTTTCATCAGGCCGCTGAGCTGGGTTTCATCAAGATGAGAAAAGGAGTCGACCACTTTGGGGAGATCAACCTTTTTGGAGAGTTCTTCGAGTTTCTGAAAATCTACGTGCTTAAACAGACGATAAGCATTTTTTAAAGAGGAGAAAAGATTAGACATAGTTTCTGTTTTTAGTAAAAACAGAAACTATGGGCTTTTGTTGGATTTATCTTAAATCGAAAAGATTATCAATCCCCAACAATTTACGGCTGGTGAACCCTTCGCCGTAAGTAGCTCCGATCGATTTGCCAAATTCCCTGGCCCGCCCAATCACGCTTTCAAAAAATTCAGGCGAGGAAATATAGGTTTCCTGTTCTTGATGCTCCGGGTTGAAAAACTGTGTTTTAAAAGCCTTTATAGAGGCAATTTTGGTTTCTATATAAGGTGTAATATCTACAATGATATCCGGCTGGATGTAATGATCTTGTATGTACTGAAAATTCAATCTCGGCCTCCAGGCTTCCTGCGCCTTTCCATCCAGTTCAGTTTTGATCTTTGGTAATCCGGATAAGAAACAAGCGTCATTGGCAAGGTCTCCTGCCCTTCCATGATCCGGATGCCTGTCCTGAAGAGCATTACTGAATACAATTTCAGGTTGGTATTTGCGGAGCATCTTGATCAGCTCCAGCTGGTGTTCCTCATCATTTTTAAAAAATCCATCTTTAAGACGGAGATTTTCCCTGGCATGCAGCCCCAGGATTTTCGCAGAGTTAGCAGCTTCTTCATCCCGGAGTTCTGCTGATCCTCGGGTACCCAGCTCTCCGCGGGTAAAATCTACAATGCCTACTTTTTTTCCTAAGGCAATATGTTTTAATATCGTCCCTGAACAGCCCAGTTCGGCGTCGTCGGGATGTACTGCAAAAACCAGTATATCTAGCTTCATAATGTAATCTGTTTTTTATAGCAAACGCATGATCTTCTTTTTCACTTTAGAAGACATGGGCTTAGTGAAAGGAAAAAAGTAGTCGACCACTTCTCCCTGTTTATTGATGAGGTATTTATGAAAGTTCCAGCGGGGGGTAGAGGTCATCTTCCCGTTGAGCTTTTTATCTGAAAGAAATTTATAAATGGGGTGCGCCTGATTGCCCCGGACCATGATCTTTTCAAAGACCGGAAACTCGACACCGTAATTAACCTGACAGAATTCACTAATCTGTTCCCCTTCCAGCGGCTCCTGTCTGCCAAAATCATTGGAAGGAAAAGCAAGGATCTCAAATCCTTTATCCTTTAATTCTGCCCGCAACTCCTGCAGTTCTTTAAGCTGTGGGACAAAACCACAGGCAGAGGCTATATTGACCACCAGGAGGACTTTATCTTTATAGGCGGAGAGGTTCTTTTCTAAACCATTAAGGAGTTTCACCTTAAACTGATGGATACTTTTGGAATGATCGGTCATTAGGTTTTATTGATAATAGCCAGAAGAAATGATAATGGATTCTATATCCCGGTCTTCGCTTGGGCTGTATGTACTTTTTAAATTGTGGCCTACTACTCTGGCCACAGATTGGTATAAAAATGCGGTAAAGCCGCCCTTGGTTTGTTTTACAATATCATAAGTTGTCCTTCCAAGCTCACGGTCTACCAGCTTGGTTAAGATCTGTCCCTGGGTAATGGTGAGTTCCTTAATCTCTTTATTGAACATTTGCTTGATTTCCTGATCACAGGCTTTGACCAGTTTTTTTTGCTCTTTTTTATCCGAAGTCAGGGCCAGATCTTTTTCCAGTTGTTCATAGCGTCTTTTAGCAAACAGTGCATAAGGCATTACTTTCAGTACATTATACCTTAAACGGTTAAAAGCTGTGCGTTCTTCTGGTGTTTTAAAGATCCGTTCGCCATAGATCACCACCTCTTTAAGAGACATCCAGGGAATCATTTCTCCATCAACATTGGTCCCGGCTACTTTAATGGTATCATTCTTTCCCAGCACCGGCATTTTTACCGGCGCAGTTGTCTCCTGGCCCTTTGCAGTAGTGCCTGTAATAATGACAATTAACAGAATAAATAACCTATAAAATTTCATAAATTTATACTCCTGCAAAGTTAAAGCAATTTTATATATTAGGTTCCATCTGAACTTCTAATTTTGTGCTCAGAAAAGGTGATGGCCACCTAACTAACTAATATAGCGTTTTAACGGAAAACACGCAGTAATTATTACGAAAAAAATACAATTGAATGCCATCGGAACAAAGCTGAAAACACACAGTATACAGCGTTTATGCCGATGGACTTCTATAGAATAAAAAAGAAAGAACCTACAAATGAAGAACACATTGGTGATAGATCTGGAAGCAGAAAAGAAGGAAATCCTGAAGAGATACAGGGCCCTTTTGCGTGCGTGTAAGCCAACATTACAAAGAGGGGATAAAAAGGAGATCAGGAAAGCATTTGATATGGCATTGGAAAGTCATAAAAATATGAGGAGAAAATCTGGAGAGCCTTATATCTACCATCCTATTGCTGTGGCCCAGATTGCCGCAGAAGAAATTGGATTGGGTACCACTTCTATTGTCTGCGCCCTGCTGCATGATGTTGTTGAAGATACAGACATTACCCTTGAGGATATTGAAAGAGAATTTGGAAAGAAAACAGCCAAAATCATTGATGGCTTAACCAAGATCTCGGGTGTTTTTGACTACAATAGTTCACTCCAGGCAGAGAATTTCCGGAAAATGCTCCTGACTCTGGCAGATGATGTAAGGGTGATCCTGATTAAGCTTGCCGACCGTTTGCATAACATGCGGACTATGGATTTTATGCCAAGACAGAAACAATTGAAGATTGCTTCTGAAACCATTTATCTCTATGCACCACTGGCGCACCGACTTGGGCTTTATGCTATTAAATCTGAACTGGAAGATTTGTCAATGAAATATCTGGAGCCGGATACATACAAATATATAGCCACTCAGCTGAATGAAAAAAAAGCGGAACGAAACCTTTTTATCAAAAGATTTGTTGAACCCATCAATGAGATCCTGGCAGAACAGGGTTTGGTAGCCGATATTTTTGGACGGCCTAAGTCCATTCACTCCATCTGGAACAAGATGAAAAAGAAAAATATCCCTTTTGAAGAGGTATATGATCTTTTTGCCATCCGGATCATCCTGGACAGTCCGCCTGAGCATGAAAAAGCAGATTGCTGGAAAGCTTATTCCATTGTAACCGATCTGTACCGGCCAAATCCGGACAGACTGCGAGATTGGGTGTCATCGCCGAAAGGAAATGGATATGAATCCCTCCATACAACGGTAATGGGACCTAAAGGTCAGTGGGTCGAGGTTCAGATCCGTACACAGCGGATGAATGAAATTGCTGAGAAGGGGTTTGCTGCCCACTGGAAATACAAAGAATCCAGCAATGACAATGGTCTGGATCAGTGGATTATGAAAGTACGGGAAATGCTGAACAATCCGGAAGCCAACGCGCTGGATTTTCTGGATGATTTCAAAATGAACCTGTTCTCTGATGAGATCTTTATCTTTACGCCTAAAGGTGCCTTATTGCAATTGCCTTTGGGGGCTACTGCGCTGGATTTTGCTTTTGAGATCCATACAGATGTTGGTGCAAAATGTATTGGAGCAAAAGTGAACCATAAACTGGTTCCTTTATCTCATAAATTACAGAATGGTGACCAGGTGGAAATCATCACCTCTGGCAAACAGGTTCCAAAAGAAGACTGGCTGAACATTGTGGTTACCGCAAAAGCCAAGTCTAAAATAAAATCTTCCTTAAAAGAAGAAAAGAGAAAAATTGCAGAACAGGGTAAGGAAATCCTGGAACGTAAATTAAAATCGCTGAAGATCACTTACAACACGGATAATCTGAACAAACTGAGTTATTTCTTTAAATTACCTTCGACCCAGGAGCTCTTCATCTCCATTGCCAATGGTAAAATAGAATTGAAAGACCTTAAAGATTACCTGGCTGCAGAGAAGGAAATTGAGAACCGCAGTGGCACACCGGAAAAAAATGACCATCAGCAGATTGAGGCCTTACTGAGCAAGGTAAAAGGCCCTGAATCTGACATTCTGTTAATTGGGGAAGATCTTCAAAAGATAGATTATAACCTGGCGGCATGTTGTAACCCAATCCCAGGAGATGATGTTTTTGGTTTTGTGACCGTGAGCGAAGGGATTAAGATCCACCGGACCAATTGCCCGAATGCGGCGCAATTGATGGCCAACTATGGTTACCGGATTGTAAAAGCAAAATGGAACCGCCAGAAAGAACTGACTTTCCTTACCGGTTTGCACATTATTGGAATTGATGATGTAGGTTTAATCAATAATATTACCAAGGTTATTTCGAACGATTTCAAGGTAAACATGCGTTCTATTACCGTAGACACAGATAACGGAATTTTTGATGGTTCGATTATGATCTATGTAAATGATAAAGAGCACTTAGATAAACTGATTGAAAATTTACTGGAAGTTCGGGGCGTAACCGGAGTGACACGCTTTGATGCCTAAAATTAGGAATAAATCTTAAGTTTTATTTAGAAAAATGATACCTTTGAAAGGAGTTTGAAAACTATGTCTACAAATCACAACAGCGAGTTGGTTAGAAAAATATTTGAAGCCTACCTCGAAAATAAAGCACTTAGAAAAACACCTGAACGTTTTGCTATACTGGAAGAGATCTATTCAAGAGATGATCATTTCGATGTAGAGACCCTCTATATCCATATGAAAAATCAGAAATACAGGGTAAGCAGGGTCAAAGATTAAGGCCTGTAACTGTCTCTTATACACATCTCCGAGCCCACGAGACAGGCAGCTCTATCGCGTATGCCGTCTTCTGCTTGAAAACGGGGGGGGGGGGGGGGGGGGGGGGGGGGGGGGGGGGGGGGGGGGGGGGGGGGGGGGGGGGGGGGGGGGGGGGGGGGGGGGGGGGGGGGGGGGGGGGGGGGGG
>NZ_JAELTV010000230.1 GCF_016429005.1 Pedobacter sp. ASV19 | reverse complement strand
CCCCCCCCCCCCCCCCCCCCCCCCCCCCCCCCCCCCCCCCCCCCCCCCTTTTTTACGTTCGTCGGCAGCGTCAGATGTGTATAAGAGACAGAAGCATAGTTGTGTACCAGTTTATGCCATTCTCCGTATTTTGGATCTCCTGTCATCGTATAAGCCAATAGGGTTGCGATGATCACCTCATTGTGCGGCCACCAGAACTTCATATCCTGCCAGTATTCCTGGACTGGTTTATTGTACACATCTTTGAAATACAAAATTCCACCATGTCCTTTATCCCAGCCACGTTCCCACATATAATCCAGCATCTTACAGCCTAATGCGATTAAACGCGGATCATTTCCTCTGTGCTTTGCTTCATGCAGGATAAACCATGCCCCCTCTATGGCGTGTCCGGGATTAAGTGTTCTTCCATCGATATGGTCAATAATACTTCCATCTGGTGCTACCTGTTCCATAACGCACCGAATGTCATCTTTTACAAAATCTCTTTCGATTTCATTAATCCAACAATCTATCCATTCATCGCATCTGGCATCCCCTATCGTTTCCCGAAGTTGCTGTGCAGTATTGATCATAATCATTGGGGTACCAATGCCTTTTGCAGGTCTTACTGCGGTAAACTTGGCCGGCAGGATACCAGGCGTGGTACAATATTCGATACATTTTCCAAACAGGTATCTGGCTTTTTTGGCGGCCTGTTCATCTCCGCTTGCCTTGGCATAGGCTGCATTGGCAATCACAGCAAAGGTTTCAGAAAAATAGTACCGCCGTTTGCGTATCGGCCGGCCGTCTCTTGTTACATGGAAGAACATCTGTCCATCGGAATCGAAACAATACTGGTTTAAGAAATCGATACCTGATTTGGCACCATCCAACCACTCTTTTTTTTGTTCAACAGTATTGTATAAAGTAGACAAAAGCCATGCTGCACGCCCCTGAATCCATACGGCCTTATCATCATCAATCAGTGTTCCATCCTGGTCCCGCATCAACAGATATCCCCCGTACGTTTGGTCTATTGAACGCGGAAACCAGAATGGAACAGTATCGTTTAGCAATTGATTCTTATAGAATTGCTGAAGTGCTTTAAGTTCTGTGTTAGAATAACTCATTAGATTTTTAATTTATAGATATTGAAAATGTAGAAGCCGGTAGTTCTGCTTCATTCACCAGATTTGCCCGTGTAAAAGGCTTCCATGCATAAAGCAATAACTTTGGCTTCAGACCCAGAGGAGGAACAATATAAATAGCAGTTCCACGGATCTCGGCTTTAACGGGTATCCGTAAACCCCGGTCTGTAGACAACTCAAAACCAGTTACTATCTTTTGGTCACTGGTCTTAAGCTTCACCGCGTGATCAAAGGAAACCACAATTTCATTCCCCTGCCACACCGCCTGCTTCACTTCCGGGCCATTGGCTTCTATGTTCTTTTGGTAAGTATATTTTAATGCCAGTTTAGCCAAACGTTCCCCAACTTCCTTTTTCCTGGTAGGGTGCACATTTAAGGAGTCGCCCAGATCGCTGGTCACTGCCATAGCTGTATTAGGGATTTTAATTTGCAGTTTGCCCTGTTCCGCTCTGAAAACTGGCCAGGATGGTCGGTCTATACTGCTCAGCTGCACATAGTAAAAAGGGAATTCATATCCCCATTGTTGTCTCCAGCTCTTTACTAAGCTTTGAAAAAGACGATCGTGAAGTTCTACATTATGCGTATTGCTTTCTCCCTGATACCAGATCACTCCTTTAATTTGAAATTTGGTTAAGGAATCCAGACCGGCTTCATAATTGTAACAAGGTTCATAAGGATGTCTTTGTCTAGGGTTTGCTGCTGCTTTTAAATTCGTATCTGCACGTTCCCTCACCCAGGGCTGGATAAAATCAGACTTACGCCAGTTGAACAGTTCGTCGACCAGCAGATCATCATGTTCCATGGTTTTTCTGTCTATCCAGGATTCAGTTGGTGATCCGCCAACGGCAAGTTCAATTAAACCGATCGGCACACCTTCTTCTTGCACGATCTGCTTTCCAAAATAATAGCCAACAGCGGTAAAATCTGCTGCCGTTTTTGCAGTACATGTACTCCATTTACCGGAAAAAAACTTCAATTGATTGGCTTTAACCAAAGACACGGAATCCCATGTCGAATTGTCTGTCTCCTTCCAGCCTCCCAATTTAAACAGACGCAACAGGGGGTTTAAAGTCAGGCTTTTCAATTCAGAGCCACCTGTAGCTGCACTTTTTAATGGAAAAGCCATATTGGATTGTCCAGAGCACAACCAAACGTCACCAATGAGGATATCTTGCAAAACCATTTTCCTTTTTTGTCCCTGCACTTTCATCACATATGGTCCTCCTGCCGCTAAGGCAGGAAACTCGACTTTCCACTTCCCATCCTGATCAGCCGAGACACTCTTTTTCTGATCCCCAAAGGTCACATCAACCTGTTCACCAGCATTAGCACGACCATAAATAAGAATCGGTCTGGATCGTTGCATCACCATGTGATTGTTAAAGATTGAAGCCAGTTGCAAACCTCCAAAATTGCCAGTTATACGGTGAAAAATCGTTTGTGCAATGATTGATGCGCCTTCAGCATCGGGATGAAGTTGATCTGCAAACAAGTCCGGTCTATTGTGTAGCGGCGTATTCAAATCAATTAATTCAGTCTGATTTCCTATTGCTACTGCCGAAATACAAGCTTGAATTTGCCAGTACCCATCCCGTGTACCTGATTTAAATCTGGGATGGCCGCTGAAAATCGGTGTTAGCCGGCACACATAGAGCTTGATCTTTGGGTTTATCTTTTTTAAGGTATCCAGCAGCCAGGTATAATCTCCTTCAAAATCCATTTTATAATCCGGCCAGTTTCTTGGATCTGTGTCATTTAATCCAAGATGTACGATCGCTATATCCGGTTTATAATTCAGTGCATCTGCAAATTCCTTTGTTTTAGAATAGGGATTATGCCCATGTTTCAGTAAAGTAGCCCCACTGTGACCAAAGTTTTTCACCTCATAACTTTTACCCAGCCCCTGCTGAAGCCGGGACGGATAACACTCGGTTTCTCTGTTTTTCAGGCCATAACCATAAGTTACAGAATTACCAATACAAGCAATTCTGATAGGTTTACTTACCTGGGCCTTTACAGTGGGCATAAGAAATAGCAGGAGCGTCAGCCCGACAATATGCTTTATATACCAGCTCATATTTCTGCAAAATCATTATGTCTGGGACGCAGGAAATAAAGCTGGATACACAATGCAACCAGTACAATGCCCGCAAGCATCGCGAAATCTCTGCCCAGACTACCCGCGTCTGAAGATTTACCTAAAAGATCTGTGATGTAGGCCCCTGAAAATACACCGACCATATTCATTAATCCATAAGCTGTTGCCCTGTATCTGGCAGAAACGAACTGGCATAAAATAGGCATATTATTGGCATCGAATATTCCAAACCCAAGGCCAAAGCATATAGCCGCGCCAACTACATTCCATAAAGAATGTCCAAAACCCAGGAGCAATAAAGAGGGAATAGTTAGCCCCAATCCAATAGCACTGGTATAAATCCTTCCTTTAATATTTTTCTGGACCCATTTATCAGATAATATACCTCCAAACAGTACGCCCAGAAAAGAAGAGGCAGCGATGGTAATGGTGGATAATGGCCCTGCCTTAGCCATATCAATGTTGAGATTTTGAGCAAAGAGTGTAGGAAGCCAGTTTTTAGCCGCCCAACCTGGTAAGCTTGGGACTGCAAAATAGAAAAGAATGATCCAGAAGGACACATTAGTGAATAGAATGGCTAGCCCTTTAAACAAGGAAGATTTAGCTTTAATATGAATCTGATCTGACGCCTGTAATTGGTGTGATACTTTATGCTCCCTTAAAAAAAAGATCAGTACTAAAGAATAGAAAATGCCGATAAATCCAAAGGTATGAAAGGTAACCTGCCAGGAAAATGCAGCGGCTACTGTGGCGCCAAATCCACCTAAGGCCTGTCCCATGTACAAACCAGTCATATGGATACCTATGGCCAAAGACCTCGTTTTAGGCGAATGAAAATCGGCAATCAGCGATAAACCTGCAGGAATATACAAAGCCTCGCTTACTCCCATAATTGCTCTGAGCCAATAAATCTGGTTAAATGTAGTTGCATACCCCATCGCATAGGTTACTCCAGACCAGACAAACAGACTCCCAACAATGAGCCACTTTCGGTTAAACTTGTCTGCAATAATTCCTGAAACAGGACTCATCAAACCGTAGATCCAAAGAAATATGGCCATTAAATAGCCAAAATTGGTCGCAGATTGTAACTCTGCAATATCAATTTGCATAGCTGGCTTCATGGTAGACAACATCTGTCTATCCATGTAATTCAGCAAAGCCACCACCCAAAGCAAACCAACAACTACCCAGGCATATCTTTTCGTATTCATTACCATATGTTTAAGTTGTTAATCCGCCCAAGCATTACATTGGGTGTGCGTATACCAGGTTTCACTTCGCCGTTGGATAAGATGATATCCTCCCCCCATCTGGCTGCCGTCGTGGTTACCTGTGCAGGGAAGGATAATTCGCCCAATTTACTCCATCGGTTCGTTAGGGTACTGTAGAGCAGTATTCCTCTGTAAAACCCCTTATGATTGATGTTCAGCTTATTTTTTTCGGCAATGAGCTTCTCTTTTTCTTCAGGCTTTTCCGTACTGGCAATTTTTGCGAGGTAAGTTTCAATCTGATGAAAAATATAGCCGTTATCCCCACCAGTGATTAAAACAGAATGTTTACCCAGCGCCAATCCAGCTCCGGCAGAGAAATTTGTTTCTTTTAATCCATCTTGTATAGGAGCACCCCTTGTCCAGCTGCGTTTCCCAGGATGATAGATCAATGTTGTGCCATGCAGTTCACTAATTCCTGAAGCAGTTTTTGTTCTCCCTCCTATAACATAAACATTTGGGCCATCAGCCCCATTCTGCGCCACGACTACAGCGTTTGCAAGTGCAATGGGCAAATTTGGCAAGGGGAGCCATTCTGGATTTTCACTTTTTAAGTTCAGACATAAAAAGCTATTGGAAGAATTGTATTTTCCATCTCCTCCTACAGCATACACAACAGGGCCAATATGAGTCAGCGCAATATTGGTTAAGGCAACAGGCAAGTCAGGTAAAGATTTTATTAAAACCTTATTCTTTAACGGATCAAAGCCTAACAGATAAGCTTTATTTGACAATCCATTATCATTTTCGCCTCCCGCATATACAATTCCTTGCTCAGTTGAGGTATTTCCGCAGTACGCAACAGGTACCTGAAGCTTAGCCTTTACCTTGGTATTCCAAACAAACCGGCCTTTATCTTTCTGTAAGATATGAATTTCATCCGAATAATGTTTCCTGCCACCTTCCCATGGTAATTTATCAGGAAAATTAGCCCCACCTGCCAGAATAAACGTATTGTTGAATATGCCATTAATTGCACCTGCAAAACCCGGGGATAGTTGCCCGTCAGCCTGAGTAACCTTAGCCGCAACAGTCCATTGAATAGAATAATTTGATGCTTGCTGTGGCAATGCATCTGAAGAAATCAGCATAAATGTAAAGAATAAAAGAGAAGGATATTTGAACATGGTGCGCTTATTTACGTCTAATGAGGAGCAAGCGATTTAAATTGATGGAATCCGACCAATTCTACGTCTTTTTTGAAGGATTCGAATTCTTCTGTATTCATATTTTTAACCGGAAGTCTAAATCCACCACAATCAATATTTACCAGTTTCATATAGGCTTTTCCGGTTGCAATTCCTCCATATTTACCCAGTAAACGGATCATATCGATGGATTGCTGCTGTAATGCTCTTGCCTTTTCAAAGTCGCCGGTTTCATAGGCCGTGATCATATCGTAGTACAGCGGTGCAGCATAATTAAAAGTACTTCCTACAGCTCCCTTATTTCCAAGGATCAGTGCAGACAGCATATTCTCATCTCTTCCCCATAGCATATCGAATTTACCATTCTTGAAGTGTATACACGAAAGAAAGTCCATAAAATCTTCATGGGTATATTTGACGCCTGCAAAATTAGGGACCTTACCTTCTACTGCTTTCAGCAAATCATACATCGCAAAACCTACACCAGTTAGAGCCGGGATATGATAATAATAAAAAGGCATATCAGGTACTTCCGCTGCAATTTCTGCACACATCTGGGCCAGTACTTCTGCATTAGCCGGTTTAAAATAGAAAGGAGAAGTGAAGGATACAGCATATAAGCCAATTTCACGTGCGTGTCTGGCCAGGTCTTTACAATCTTCCACACTGGTTCCGCCCAAAAACATCAGTACTTTAAAATCCGGGTCCTGGCGGGTGCAATCTGCCCAGGCTTCTGCTATTTGTTTTTTTTCCGCATTCGTCATGGACACACCTTCGCCGGTTGAACCACAAATAAATGCACCCGTGACTTTGTTATTTTTAAGAAATTGATAGTAGTCTGGAATAATGGAGGTGTTGATTTTACCCTGGTTATCCATAGGGGTAAAAGGTGCGGCAATCAGGCCTGTTAGTTTTTGTACTGTCATATGTTATTATTCTATAATAGATGGAAAGCGTACATCAGGCAGACCAAATTTATACTGCCTGATGTTTGAATTTAATTAAGTACCTGAATATCCTGGATTCTGGTCATTTTTAAGAGTTTCATCACTTGTTAATGTGCTTCTGTCAATTGGCCATATCAATTTATAGGCTTCACTTCCCTTGTCCAGAACGCCAACAAGATTAAGATCTTTTCTAAACGCAAAGGGATCTCCGGAGGCATCCTGCATACGGCGTAAATCGTACCAACGTTTTCCTTCAGCTACAAGTTCTTTATCTCTTTCATTAAAAATAGCCAGCTCATTTTGCTCAAATGACCCATTCACAAACAAAGGTGCTGTACCGCCAGCATATGCTCTGTTCCTAACAGCCATGATTTCTGCGGTAGGATCTTGGCCCTGTTTATTTTTAATCTCTGCCAATAGAAGATATGCTTCAGCCAATCTGTATATAGGAAAATCGTCAGAGAAACTCCGGGAACCATCTACTATGGTCCCTAAAAATTTACGAAGATTCGTTGCGTGAACAGTGCCTTTATTAAAATTTAGAAACGTCACATTGGCCCTTTTATCAGCAGCATCGTATTTAGCATACAGATCATATTTGTACTCATACCTTATGATGGTACCTCCACCAGCCACTTGTAAAGGATCTGAAGCAGAGATGGGCTGACCTTTATCATCAACATAACCTGTAAGCGGGTCAGTAATAGCATATATGAACTGTCCATAATTATTTGTTGCCTCCCCCTGCTGGTATCTGATTGCAAAAATCATCTCATTATTTCCTTTATTGGCCGGAACCGCAGCTGAATTAAATACGTTAGCAAAAGAAGGTTGTAAACTGTATTTTGGCAAAATTTCATCTATGGCAGACTTCGCTATGCTTAAATCCTCAACGGTTGTTGCCGGAGCCTGGCCATCGATCTTTACTTTCGCAGACCATAGATAAATCTCTGCTTTCAACATCTGACTTGCTGCTAAAGACCATTGTGCTTTCTGGAACTTAGTTGTATAATTCCCTGCAAAGTTAGCAACAGACTGGTTCACATCACTTTTAATAAAATCTAATGTTTCTTTTTCAGTTTTGGTTCTTGGCAGATAAGCTTGTTGAGATGTGGTTGGTGTATTTGTGATCACCGTGGGCTCTTTAGCCAAAGGTAAACGGCCAAATGTACGGTATAAATGAAAGTAATAATATGCCCGTAAACCATAGGCCTGTCCAAGATAATACGATTTATCGGTCGCTGGGAGATAGGTTGCTTTTTCTACCTGATATATGAAATTATTGACCTGGAATATTGCAGCGTAAAAACCTGCCCATGAAGAAATTCCGGGTGAAGACTCCCTGATGTCCTGTCGAATAATAGAAGCCGAATTTAATGATGCCGTTCCAGTAAAGCTTGTTCCATCACGCAATGTCCCCCCCCTGAGCTCTCCCAAAGTATAAATT
>NZ_JAELTV010000022.1 GCF_016429005.1 Pedobacter sp. ASV19 | reverse complement strand
ATGTGTATAAGAGACAGTCTCTAAACTGTTCTTTGTAGGGTTTGAAATTTACTGCCCCATGAAAATAGAGTTCAAGATTTGGCCAGACTTCCAGCAAATTTTTCTTACCCGTCATTTCCAGGACCTTTTTGGCAAGTACAATTGTCCATGTGGGAACACCAGAAATATTGGTCACATTTTCACGAATAGTGGCTTCTGCCATTTTCTCCATTTTTTGCTCGTAATCATCCATTAATGCAATAGAAATGGCCGGTGTCCGGTAATATTCTGCCCACATTGGTAAATTCTTGATCAATACCGCTGATAGATCGCCATAAAAAGAGTCTTCATTGAGCTGGTTGATCTGGTGACTTCCACCTAAAACCAATCCTTTTCCTGTTAAGATCTGATTACCAGGTCTGTTGTTGCAAAAAATAGACAGCATATCCTTTCCACCTTTAAAGTGGCATTCCTGAAGAGACTCCTCTGATACAGGTATAAATTTGCTCCTGTCACTTGTTGTTCCAGATGACTTTGCAAACCATTTAATCTCTGAAGGCCACAGTATGTTCTGCTCGCCTTTCAGCATCCTTTCGATATAAGGTTTTAAGGTATCGTAGTTTTGTAAGGGAACTCTTTCTTTAAACTGTTCCTGTGTTTCTATAGTTCTATAATCGTATTTTTTCCCCCATTCAGTGTTCTCTGCACTGGAAATCAACGTGTGAAACCATTCGTCCTGTACGTCGAGAGGATATTTTATAAAGAGTTCAATTTGATGGACTCTTTTCTTCATATACCAGGTAAAAATTGAATTTACAATTGCCATGTTCCTCTATATGAATTATAAATTTTTGCTGCGCAGTACAAAATTAGACCCCAAATATACTTTTCTTACCATTTCATTTGCAGCAAGTACCTCCGGTGTTCCCGATTCCAGAATCTTTCCCTCAAAGAGAAGGTAAGCCCGGTCTGTAATTGAAAGCGTTTCCTGTACATTATGGTCCGTAATCAGGATACCAATGTTCTTGTTTTTAAGCTTGGCTACGATGGTCTGGATTTCTTCAACCGCAATGGGATCCACACCGGCAAAAGGCTCATCCAATAAAATGAAATTGGGACTTGCGGCCAGGGCCCGGGCAATCTCCGTTCTTCTTCTTTCTCCTCCGGATAAAAGGTCACCTCTGTTTTTACGAACCTTGTGCAAGCTGAATTCATTGATCAGTTCTTCCAGTTTTTCGTGCCTTTCTTCTTTTTTCATTTTCGTCATCTCCAGAATGGACATGATATTGTCTTCAACGGTTAACTTCCTGAATACAGAAGCTTCCTGAGCAAGATAACCAATTCCCTTTTGAGCCCTTTTGTACATCGGATCACTGGTGATGTCCTGGTCATCCAGATAAATGGTTCCTTCATTTGGTTTGATCAATCCAACAATCATATAAAATGAGGTTGTTTTTCCAGCTCCGTTTGGCCCTAACAAGCCGACGATCTCTCCCTGACTTACATTAAAGGAAACGTCATTAACAACCGTACGCTGTTTATATTTTTTGATTAAATTTTCTGCTCTTAATATCATTTAAGTATATTAATGTTTTCAATAGCTCTTAAGAGGCTAATATCACTGTTCAAATTTGATGGCTTTGAGGTTTAATTGCAAACGTTTTTGTTCTTTCCATACATTTTCTTCTATAGTATAGCAAATAGAAAAAGGCCGGTTAGGCTGTATCTCATTTTGGAACGCTGCAAGTCCGAAGCCAATACTGTCAAAAGTAACTGAATTTTGTTGTTTTACATTTAGCTTTAGGTGTTTTGCTCCAACAATATATGGATTTCCAGCACAAAACACATTATGGGTTACAAAAACCGGGGTGGGATTGTCGGGCCCAAAAGGAGCCATTTGGGCAATAATGCGTTGGAACTTACCGTCAATTTGCGAAAAGCTGATCTCCGTATCGATGGTTAGTTCCGGACAAAGCAGATCATCTGTTATGCTGTCGGCCACCACGCGTTCAAAACGATCTGAAAAGTGATCTATATTTTCAGGTTTCATTGTCAGGCCTGCAGCAAATTTATGTCCGCCAAACTGCACCAGCAGGTCTGCACAGCCCGAAAGGGCTTCGTATAGATCAAATCCCGCTACAGAACGCGCAGAACCTGTGAGCAGGCCATTTGATTCTGTCAATACAACTGTTGGCCGGTAGTATTTTTCCGTTAGTCTGGATGCTACAATACCAATTACACCTTTATTCCAGTTTTGGTTATATACCACGGTGGTTTTCCGGTTGATCTGTATTTCGCAGTCTTCGATAATGGCCAGCGCTTCGGCCGTTGTATTTTGATCGGAAGTTTTGCGTTCGGAATTTTGCAGGTTGATAAACACGCTTTGCTCACGGGCAAGATCATCTTCGTTACACAACAACATTTTAACAGCCTCATTTGCATGGTCCATTCTGCCGGCTGCGTTGATTCTTGGAGCAATCGAAAAGACAATGTCCGTTAGTGTAAAATCCTTATCCCGTCCGGTACTCAGCATCAATGCTTTTAGACCGAGGCTGGGATTGGTATTGAGTTTAATGAGGCCGTGGTGAGCGAGAATCCGGTTCTCCCCAGTTACAGGTACAATATCTGCGGCAATACTGACCATAACCAGATCCATATACTGCTCATAGCTATCTTTAGGAAGGTTATGTGTTAGGGCATAGGCCTGTGCCAGTTTAAATCCTATTCCACATCCGGCAAGTTCCTTAAATGGGTACGTACAATCCGAACGCTTAGGATCAAGCACAGCAACTGCTTCAGGCAATTCTTGACCAGGTAAATGGTGGTCACATATAATAAAATCTATCCCCAATTTCTTTGCATAACTTACCTTATCGTTCGATTTGATGCCACAATCCAGGGCAATGATAAGGCTGAAATTATTTGCACTGGCATAGTCTATTCCTGCAGTTGAGACACCATAGCCTTCTTTGTGTCTATCGGGTATATAATACATGATCTGATCTGTAAATTGACTAAAAAAGCTGTAAGCCAAGGCCACAGATGTCGTCCCATCTACATCATAGTCACCATAGATCATGATGCTTTCGCCTGACGCCAGGGCATAATCAATACGTGCAATTGCTTTTTCCATATCTTTTATTAGAAACGGATCATGCAGGTCGCCTAGTTGCGGTCTGAAATAATTTCTGGCTTTATCAAAAGAACTAATTCCTCTTTGTACCAGTATCTGGGCTAAACTATTGTCTATATTTAATTGCTGTGCAAGCGATTCGGTTGTTTCTTGATCATTCTGTGCAGCTTGCACCCATCTCTTTTCCATTAAGCCTTTATTGTTCTTTATTGATCATTAAGCTGTTGTTCTTTTGTTAGAGCGTTTAAATGGATGTGCCTTATGGTTTTGTTAGTGGTAAATTCATACAGGTTCCCTATCTTTGTATCGATTCGTAAAGATATCATTAATTTCTCGTCTTACTAATACCTATGCCCTTGCAAGTTTTCACACTATATGAAGGTTCTTACTCCGTAGATGCCAGTAAAAAATTTATTCCTTTTAATCCGGAAATTCATAGTCCAAAAGACCGTCCTGCATCGCTGTTTATTCATGTTCAGCCGTTTTTAGTGAAAATGAACGATCTGTTGCTGTTGTTCGATACTGGCCTTGGATATAGCAACGAATCGGGAGAATTGATCTTACATGAAAATATTCGGAAAGCAGGTTTCGAGCCTGAAGAGGTAGATTATGTGTTGATGTCTCATCTGCATTTTGATCATTCTGGCGGGATGATTCACGAATATAACGGAAAAACAGAACTTAGTTTTCCAAACGCCACCTATGTAATTCAAAGAGGGGAATGGGAAAATGCATTTACCAATACTTCATCTTCTTATAAAACAGAGATCTTTGACTTCCTGCAGAGAAATGCACAATTGCATTTTGTGGAGGGTACTGGCCTGTTTATAACGGGGATCAGTTATGAATTGACTGGCGCACATACCCCTTTTCACCAGACTTTTCTTTTGAATGACGGTACCGATCAGGTCTTCTTCGGTGGAGACGTCTTACCTGAACCGGAAGAGTTATTAAGAAGGTTTATTGCTAAATATGATTTTGATGGGCGGAAAGCAATGGAACTTAGAGAAGAGTATGGAAAAAAAGCGGCCTTGGAAAATTGGAATTGCCTGTTTTACCATGCAAAGACTAAGGCTACCGGACATGTAACCTACCAGGATGGCGTTTTTAACATTGTTTAGTAGAGCTGAGGTTTATTCATTAATTGCTTTTAAAAGCTCTATTAAGCGATCTATGGACAAGGGTTTTGAAATAAAACCCTTCACAATCTTATAGGTTTTGGCTTTTTCTATGTCATTTTCATATACGGACGAGGAAAGCATATAGAGGTCAGATCTTTTGCTGACATCCATTCTTTCATAAGCCTCGATAAATTCCCATCCATTCAAAACGGGCATATTAATGTCAATCAGCATGAGCTGAGGAAAAGGTTCATCATCTTTAAGGACTTGTACAAGATAGTCAATGGCCAGTTGGCCATTTGATTTGGACACCATATTCACGGCAAATCCAGTCTTCTCTACAATTTTTTTTATGATGAAAATATTGATGTCATCATCGTCAATAACAAGTAAATTAATTTTAGAATCCATCTTGATTTAGTAAAGAGAGCCATAGTATAAAGATATAAAATAGATTGAATTGTTAAAAAATAAAAAAAGGCCATTTAAACTTAAATGGCCTTTTTTTATTTTGATGCATTTAGACTAGCGTTTCTTCCATATAGCTTTCAATAGGAGGACAAGCACAGACCAGGGAACGATCTCCAAATGAGTCGTTTACCCTTCCAACGGATGGCCAGAACTTGTATTCAGCTACATATGGCAGAGGGAATGCTGCTGTTTTTCTGCTATAACTGTGCGACCACTCATCGCCTGTAACAACGGCTGCAGTGTGTGGCGCATTCTTTAATGCATTATCAGTTTTATCACTGTTACCACTTTCAATAGCCGTAATCTCTGCTCTGATGGCGATCAAGGCATCGCAAAATCTATCTAATTCGTGTTTAGGTTCACTCTCTGTAGGTTCCACCATTAAGGTTCCTGCAACCGGGAAAGATACTGTTGGTGCATGGAAGCCATAATCCATTAATCGTTTAGCAATATCTACTACCTCAATACCAAAGTTTTTGAAGGATCTGCAGTCCAGGATCATCTCATGCGCACAACGGCCATTACTACCTGTATATAAAACTGGATAGTGTTGCTCCAGGCGTGCTTTCATGTAGTTTGCATTCAGAATTGCATACTGTGTTGCATTTTTCAACCCTTCGCCGCCCATCATGGCAATATAGGCGTGTGAGATTACCAGAATAGATGCAGAACCCCATGGAGCAGAAGAAACTGCGTGGATAGATTTACCCTTGTCAATATTTACAACAGCATGACCAGGTAAGTAAGGAACCAGGTGTTTGGCTACGCCAATTGGTCCCATACCAGGACCGCCACCACCGTGAGGGATGCAGAAAGTCTTATGTAGATTCAGGTGGCAAACATCAGCACCTATAGTACCAGGGCTGGTTAGTCCAACTTGTGCATTCATATTGGCTCCATCCATATAAACCTGACCACCATTCTCATGTATGATGTTACAGATGTCGATGATACTTTCCTCAAAAACACCATGTGTAGAAGGATAGGTAACCATCAGGCAGGAAAGATTATCTTTATTTTCTTCAGCTTTAGCTTTCAGATCCTCAACATCAATGTTTCCATTCTCCAGAGATTTCACAATAATGATCTTCATACCGGCCATTGCGGCAGAAGCAGGATTGGTTCCATGTGCAGAAGCAGGAATTAAGGCGATATTTCTCTGGTGGTCTCCACGGTCCTGATGATAAGCTCGGATCACCATTAAACCGGCATATTCGCCTTGTGCACCAGCATTTGGTTGCAAACTCATTGCTGCAAAACCCGTAATTTCACTTAACCATTTATCAAGTTCATTGAAAACAGCATAGTATCCAGCCACCTGGTCGGCTGGCGCAAAAGGATGAATTTGTCCAAATTCAGGCCAGGTTACCGGGATCATTTCTGTGGTCGCATTCAGTTTCATTGTACATGAACCCAAAGCAATCATAGAATGGCAAAGAGAAAGATCTTTGGTCTCTAAAGATTTGATATAACGAAGCATCTCGTGTTCAGAGTGATGCTTGTTGAAAACAGGGTGGGTGAGATAAGATGAACTGCGCTGTAATGCCGAAGGAATAACAGTTTCAACATTACCCTCTGTCAATTCAGCCTGATCAGCAGGAATTCCTTTTACCTTAGAAAAGATTTTATTCAATAACTGGATATCTTCGGCAGAAGTTGTTTCATCCAAAGCAATGGTTACAATACCACCTTTATAATTTAAATTGATCTCATTGTCTATGCATTCCCTGTGAATAGAATCCGTCAGGTCTCCCAGATCAAGCTGAATGGTGTCAAAGTAAGCACTGTTCAGCTGCTTATAACCAATTTTTTCTAAAGATTTAGCCAGAGTAACGGCTAAGCCATGTGTACGTTCAGCAATTAGTTTCAAGCCTTTGGGGCCATGGTAAACTGCATAAAAACCAGCCATAATAGCTAGTAAAGCTTGTGCCGTACAAATGTTGGAAGTCGCTTTATCCCTGCGGATGTGTTGTTCTCTTGTTTGCAATGCCATACGCAATGCATAATTATTATTGCTGTCTATAGTTACGCCAATAATACGACCTGGGATAGATCTTTTATATTCATCTTTTGTAGCAAAGAAAGCAGCGTGAGGTCCGCCAAAACCCATTGGTACACCGAAACGTTGGGTTGTTCCAACTACAACATCAGCACCCCATTCTCCCGGAGGTGTTAACAGCGTTAAACTTAGCAGGTCGGCAACAACTGTAATCTTTACATTTTTTTCATGAGCTGTTTTAGCAAAACCAGTATAGTCAAACACTTGTCCGTTTCCGGCAGGATATTGAACAATGGCACCAAAGAACTCTTCATTTAATTCAATTTCCTCATGGTTTCCGACCACCAGTTCTATACCAAAAGGATTGGCACGTGTAACCAGGATATCGATGGTTTGAGGGAAAAGTAATTCAGATACGAAGAACTTTTTAGCTTGCTGATTTTTGCGAAGGCTGTATTGCATGAACATAGCCTCAGCAGCAGCTGTTCCTTCATCCAGTAAAGAAGCATTTGCAATTTCCATTCCGGTCAGGTCAATCACCATGGTCTGGAAATTCAGTAAAGCCTGAAGGCGGCCTTGTGCAATTTCTGCCTGGTAAGGGGTATATTGCGTATACCATCCTGGATTTTCCATTACATTACGTAGGATAACCCCAGGTGTGGTTGTATTGTAATAACCCTGTCCGATATAGGATTTAAAAACTTTGTTTAAAGAAGCTGTTTGTTTTAGACTGCTCAGATAATCCTTTTCAGATTTTGCCTTTGGTAAATTCAAAGGTTGTTTTAACCTGATTTTCTGAGGAACAGTTTGTTCTATTAATTCGTCAATAGAACCCAATCCAAGCGTATGAAGCATCGCTTTGGTATCTTCGGTATTGGGTGCAATGTGACGATCTTTAAAGTCTTCTTTGTAATGAATATTTAAGCTCATGAATCTTTGAATAAAAAGTTGCGCAAAGGTAATAAAAATACCCTTAGCCCTGGTTGCCCAAAACGATTATAAATGTATATTTTACGATTCGCCAACCAAGATCCAACCTTCTTCTTTTCTAAACTTTAACTTATAGGTTTTGGTCAGGAAGCTTGCTGGAGAACCTTTCGCTCTTAAAAAGACAGCAAAATCATTAGCTTTCTTTTTAAGGGTAACCGTTACTCTCGCAATTCTGCCATCTCCTTTAATCAGTTTTACTGGTTTTTCATCATCCAGAACATAATCCAGAGCTCGGACTGTTGCTTTGCTCGCCTCCTGTTTGAGTACATAAGGTTTGGATTTGTCTGTCAATAATATGGTATAAACGTATACACTGTCCTTAGATAAAAATCTTTTTTTCTGCTGGTCAAGGTTCATTACAATCAAACCTTTTTCTTTAAGTCCTTTGTACTGACCAAGCGCTACTGCATCTTTCCTACCTCTGAATTTTACCTCACCTATATCTAGTTTTATACTCTCATATTCCGGATTGGTTTGAAGGTAATTTGATATGACCTCTGCGGCGGTACTTTCATCTATACTTCCGCCTTTTTTACAGCCGGAGATCAGGAACAGGAATGCCGAAGCAAGGAAAAATGCAGATAGCGTTTTCATATGAATTTAGTTTAATCTTTTAATTGTCTCAAATACATTTGAACAGTATTCTCCAAACCCAGATATAAAGCATCACTGATCAGGGCATGGCCAATACTCACTTCGAGCAAAGCCGGAACCTGCTGTGAAAAATATTTTAGATTGTGCAGATCCAGATCATGGCCGGCATTGATGCCCAAACCGAGTGCCACTGCTTTTTCTGCTGCTTTCACATAAGGTGCAACTGCCTTAGCTTTATCTTTAGGATACTCCCGGGCATAAGCTTCAGTATACAATTCTATCCGGTCAGTGCCCGTTTTGGCTGCTGCTTCCACCATGTTCAGAACAGGATCAACAAATATAGAAACCCGGATGCCTTCTCTTTTAAAGAGGCTGACCATTTCCTGCAAGTAAACCTGGTGTTTTATGGTGTCCCAACCATGATTAGAGGTGATTTGACCTTCGGCATCAGGTACCAGGGTAACTTGTGCAGGTTTATTCGCCAGCACCAGGTCAATAAATTTTTGTTCCCTGCAGTTTCCCTCAATATTAAACTCCGTTGCAATCACAGCTTTCAGGTCAAAAACATCCTGATAGCGAATATGTCTTTCATCTGGTCTGGGATGCACCGTGATCCCTTCCGCCCCGAAACGTTCACAATCCAGGGCTACTTTAATCAGATCCGGGTTATTACCACCGCGACTGTTGCGAAGGGTAGCTATTTTATTGATATTTACAGATAGTTTTGCCATATACAAAGATAAACTTAATCATTAAATGAAGAGATATCCATTTTTCTTAACTACTTTTTTAGGCTGTGTTTTTTGTATGCTCTCTGTAATTTCTTGCCTCGGGCAGCAAGGCATCAAAAATTACAAGCTGTTCTATGGGCTGATTCGCGATCAGAATAAAGATTTGCTGGTGCTGAGGAAATTTGAGCAGGAGGGAAGAACGCAATACCTGGTTACCGATCCTCAGGAGCTGGAGAACAGGATTCTGCCTGCTACTGCTGAAGTTGTAAAACCTTTAACCTGGGCTCAGGCTATGGATACTTTTAAGGAAACTCCATACGTAAAGGCAATTGAAGCTGCACAAATGAAGGAAACTCCTTTACAGGATGCTGGAATTATTCATGGTTTTCCTAAAGAAAAAGGAATTACTTTAACCATTGATCTTTGCCCATCGCATAAACCTCTTGACCGTATTATATTTACTTCTCTTATGAAGGAGTTCCAGAAAACTGAAAGGCCGGTACCCCTGGCCCTTTCCATTACGGGTCGATGGATGCTGACCCATAGTGATGATCTTGACTGGCTGAAAAATTTGGTCAAATCAGGAGATGTTTCCATCACCTGGGTAAATCATTCCTACAATCATCGGGTTAGTCCAACTGCGCCTTTAAAAGTTAATTTTTTACTGGAGCCAGGTACCGATATGAACTTTGAAGTTATGGGGACTGAACTGGCGATGCTGCAGCATGGCATCATGCCTTCTGTGTTTTTCCGTTTTCCAGGGCTGGTTTCAGATCCTAAATTGATCAGCAAAGTATTGTCTTATGGACTAATTCCTGTTGGAAGTGATGCCTGGCTGGCCAAAGGTCAAACCGCCAGTTCAGGGAGCATCGTTCTGATCCATGGAAACGGAAATGAGCCAGTTGGTGTTAATGATTTCATTAAACTCCTGCAAAGCGAACAGAAGTCAGTGAAGGACAAACAATGGATGATGTATGATCTCCGGGAAAGTGTGGAGGATGAATTTGGAGGAAAATAAAAAAGGAGCTGCAGTCGCAGCTCCTTTTTGTATGCTAGTATCTGTAAGTATCCGGTTTGAAAGGACCTTCAACGGGAACACCGATATAATCTGCCTGATGCTGATCTAAAACATCAAGTTCTACACCAATTTTAGCCAGGTGTAAACGAGCTACTTTTTCATCCAGGTGCTTAGGAAGAACATAAACTTTGTTTTCATACTGATCTGTATTGGTCCAAAGTTCCAGCTGAGCTAAAGTCTGATTGGTGAAAGAGTTGGACATCACGAAACTTGGGTGTCCTGTAGCACATCCTAAATTCACTAAACGACCTTCAGCAAGTAAAATAATATCTTTACCATCGATAGTATATTTATCTACCTGAGGTTTTATCTCTACTTTAGTATTACCATAGTTTTTATTTAACCAGGCTACATCAATCTCATTATCAAAGTGCCCGATGTTACAAACGATGGTTTTATCTTTCATCACTTTGAAGTGCTCTGCGCGAACGATGTCACAGTTACCTGTAGTTGTTACAACGATATCTGCTTCTTTAACTGCGGTCGCAAATTTCTTTACTTCATAACCTTCCATTGCAGCCTGAAGGGCACAGATCGGATCAATTTCTGAAACAATAACACGAACACCCTGGGAGCTCAAAGACTCAGCAGAACCTTTGCCCACATCACCGTAACCAGCAACAACAGCTACTTTACCAGCCATCATAACGTCAGTAGCTCTGCGGATAGCATCTACAAGAGATTCACGACAGCCATATTTATTGTCGAATTTAGATTTGGTTACAGAGTCATTCACGTTAATTGCAGGTAAATGCAATGTTCCGTTTTTCATTCGCTCATATAAACGGTGAACTCCGGTAGTGGTTTCTTCAGAAAGTCCTTTGATACCCGCAATCAGTTCAGGATATTTATCAAATACCATATTGGTTAAGTCACCACCGTCATCTAAAATCATATTTAGCGGTTGACGCTCAGGTCCGAAGTGTAACGTTTGTTCAATACACCAGTCAAAATCTACTTCGTTTAAACCTTTCCATGCGTAAACCTGGATGCCGGCAGCAGCAATAGCAGCAGCAGCATGGTCCTGGGTAGAGAAAATATTACATGAAGACCAGGTCACTTCAGCACCTAGTTCTACCAGCGTTTCAATTAGTACAGCCGTTTGGATTGTCATGTGAAGGCAACCAGCAATGCGAGCGCCTTTTAAAGGTTTAGATGGGCCAAATTCTGCACGCAGCGACATTAAACCAGGCATTTCTGCTTCTGCAAGTTCAATTTCTTTGCGGCCCCATTCTGCCAGTGAAATGTCCTTAACTTTGTAAGGAACGTAAGTTGTCTCTACTGATGACATATTATAATGTTTTAAGTTTTTGTTTTGCAGGTAGTTGCATTTTTTTTGGTGTGCGGTTATCCGCTGTTTGCGCCTATTTAACGAAACTGCCTGTTTTTTAGTGACAAAATTACACAATAGTTTGGCCAAATTCAAAAGGTGCTGATGGTGTGACCATGGCATGATAAACAAAAAAAAATATTGTTTTTTATCAAAGTAATTTGAAGGTAAAAACTAAGTTGCTTTAGAGCCAGAACTTTGATGCTATAAAGCAGTGCCGTACCTTTGTAGCAGTTAAGATTTAAAATAACCAAAAAACATAAAGATATGTATCCAGAATATTTAGTTGAACCGATGCGTGCAGAGCTAACCAAAGTTGGTTTTGAAGAGTTAAAAAACGCAGAAGAAGTTGACAGCGCCATCAAAACTGAAGGAACTGTATTTGTTGTTGTAAACTCTGTATGCGGTTGTGCAGCCGCCAATGCACGTCCTGCAGCAAGAATTGCAGCAGCAAATGAAAAACACCCGGATAAACTGGTTACCGTATTCGCAGGAATGGAAAAGGAAGCAGTAGACAGAGCAAGAGGCTATATGATGCCTTTTCCACCGTCTTCACCCTCAATGGCATTATTCAAAGATGGTAAACTGGTGCATATGATCGAACGTCATCAAATTGAAGGCCGCCCTGCACAAATGATTGCAGACAGCTTGATCGGTGCTTTTGAGCAATACTGCTAGACTAATATCCTTAAAAAAATATAAGGACTAACTTTATGAGTTAGTCCTTTTTTATTGTTCCGATATCGCTTTCAGATTATTTAAGCCAATCTGGAGATCACCGCCAATCATTTTGTCCATGCTCATACAAAGTGACATTAGATTCATTGGGTAGTTCATTTTTCCATTAAATACCCAGGTTACTTTCGTCGCATTAAGGCCCGCATCCTCTGTTGTCATATACGCAGAGCACGTAGACTCAAAGGGCTTAATGAACCGGATTTCCGTATCCAGTCTTTTCCCTTCCTGCAGGCCTTTAATCTCTTGTTCGCCCTTTCCAACATTTTTTTGATTACTGTCCCATGCAGACACAAAGCCTACAGTTCCGTCTGTTCCCCGGAACTCCGTTTTCATTGCAGGATCCATTTTGGCCCATTTACTAAAATTGTTTTGATTCTTCAGGTATTTGATGTAGTCATAAACCTGCTGCCGTGGTTTGTTAATCACGATCTCCCGTTCTACGGTATACTCTTTCTTTACAAAAATGGCAACAACGAGCGCCAGAACCACCAGGCCCAGCACCGTGAATAGAATTCCTTTTAGGATCTTCATTAGATTTTGATTTGGTTATACCAATATAATAAAGATTTCAGACAGTGTGGTCGCTAAAAATCCTTATTCAGGAGTTTCTCCAGCTCACCAAAGGAAACATTCATTCTTACTCTTCCCTGCTTTGCATAGGCAATCTCACCAGTCTCCTCAGAAACAATAACTGCTACTGCATCTGTATTTTCCGAAATACCAATCCCTGCCCTGTGGCGCAAACCAAACTGAGGGGGGAGATTATCATTATCCGTTAAAGGAAGGATACAACTGGCACTCTTTATTTTGTTTTCAGCAATCACCACTGCGCCATCATGGAGCGGACTGTTCTTTTGGAAGATGCTTTCCAGTAAGCGTTTAGAAATTTTGGAATCTATAATTTCACAGCTGTTGGCAAAAAGCTGGTCATCATAAAACTTCACAAAGACAATCAATGCACCAGTTCTCGACTTTTTCATACTCTTGCATGCATCAATAATCGGTTTAATCCGCGCCAGATTATCTCTTTCAATCTCTTTATTGCCAAAAAGATAACCCCACCAGGCTTTATTTTTCTGTAGAAAAGTGTTCTTTCCAATCAGCAATAAAAACCGCCTGATCTCAGGCTGGAAGATCACAATCAATGCAATGATCCCCACACTCATAAATTTGTTGATAATCGTAGACAACAATCTCATATGTAGTGCATCTACCACGTAATACAGCAATAAAATGATCAGCATCCCCAGTAATAAATTCACTGCAAGTGTATTTTTGATCAGACTATAGACGTAATAGATCAGCAGCGCGACAAAAATGATGTCGATAACATCGGTAGGGGTTATTTTTAAAAAATCGAAGTCAAAACCTTTCATTGTTGACAAGTTAGTGAATTTTTAGACAAGCATCAGGCCTGTTGCATTTTTTCAACAAGGATAATGCATTCCCGGGCCTCACGTACATCGTGCGCACGGAGTATCTTTGCGCCTTTGAGCAAAGAGAGGGTATGAAGTACTGTGGTTCCATTCAGGGCCTCTGCAGGAGTGGTATCCAGTGCCTTGTAAACCATAGACTTCCTGGAAAAGCCTACCAGGAGCGGTAATCCAAAAAGATGAAGATCTTCCATTTCCCGGAGCAGCTGATAATTGTGCTTTGGACTTTTAGCAAAACCAAAACCCGGGTCCAGGATCAGGTCTTTTACGCCTAGTTTTTTTAACTTTTCCACCTTATCCACAAAGTAATCCACAACATCGAGAGTTACATGTTGATAACTTGGGGATAACTGCATGTTTTGCGGTGTGCCTTTCATGTGCATCAGGATATACGGAACATTCAACTGAGCCACTGTATTGAACATATTAGGATCCAGTTCACCCGCCGAAATATCATTAATGATATGGGCACCAGCTTCAATACTTTTTTTAGCTACTTCCGCACGAAAAGTATCTATGGACAAAAATGCCTGGGGAAATTGTTTACAAATAGCTTCAACTACGGGTACTACCCGGTCTACCTCTTGCTGTGCACTGACATCTTTGGCACCAGGCCTGGAAGAATAACCACCGATGTCAATAAAAGAAGCGCCCTCCTGAAGGTATTTCTCTGTTCTGAGCAAGGCATCATCTATGCTGAAATTTCTGCTTTCCCCGTAAAAGGAATCCGGAGTAATGTTCAATATTCCCATCACGCAAGGACTGGTCAGATCCAGCAGTTGCCCTTGCAGGTTTAATGTGTGCTTTCGGTTTAAAAATGTATCTTTAGCCATTGTTTGGTACAAAAATACAGTATTAAACAGCTTTAAACTAAATATTTTAATTGTTTTGGCAGCAAACACTTCACAAGAATACGATTCAGTAATTGCGGTTTGTAAATCGCTTTTTTTAAAAAAAACAAAAGATTATGGCACAGCCTGGCGCATCCTTAGGCCGGCGTCTATTACAGACCAGATCTTTATCAAAGCCCAGCGCATCCGGACACTGGAAGAGAAGAAAATTTCGAAGGTAGGAGAAGATATCACCTCAGAATATATTGGGATTGTAAATTATTGTGTCATTGCACTCATGCAGCTGGAGCTTACAGAAGAGGATCCATATGAATTGGAATTCAGTAAAGTAGAAAAGTTGTATGACCTGTATGTTCAGGCGACCAAAGACCTCATGTTTGCCAAGAATCATGACTATGGTGAGGCCTGGAGAGATATGCGGATCAGTTCCCTGACAGATCTTATCCTGATGAAGATCTTAAGGGTTAAACAAATAGAAGACAATGAAGGACAAACGCTGGCTTCTGAGGGCATCAATGCCAATTATCAGGATATGTTAAACTATTCAGTTTTTGCGTTGATTAAATTAGACCTTAAATAACCATGAGCAAAATCTTTTTAAACTTCTCAAGAATATTTGTTGGTATCCTGTTTATCTTCTCTGGTTTAATTAAGGCCAATGATCCACTTGGATTTGGTTATAAACTCCAGGAATACTTCGAAGTTTTCCACATTCCGTTTTTAAGTGGCATTGCAACGGGGATCGCTGTTTTTCTATGTGTCCTGGAAATTGTTCTGGGGGCCTTGCTACTGCTCGGCTTCTGGGGGAAAAAGGTGGGTACAGGTCTGCTTGCCATTATTATATTTTTCACCTTCCTTACCTTTGTTTCGGCGGCATTTAAAGTGGTCACTTCCTGTGGGTGCTTTGGCGATGCCATTCCTTTAACGCCATGGCAATCTTTTAGTAAAGACATCATTTTACTGATCCTGATTGTTTTTATTTATAAACATAGAGGAAGTATACAACCTGTTTTAACAAAAGCAACACAACAGAAAACTGTTTCTGCGGTTATCATAGTGGCCGCATTGATCTTTCCGGTTTATACTTATAGTTGTTTGCCGGTTCTGGATTTCTTGCCTTATAAGATAGGGGCAAACCTGCCGGAACTGATGAAGATCCCTGAAGGCGCTGCACCGGATGAATATCAGCTGATGTATCACATGAAGAACAAGAAAACAGGAGAGAAGAAAGACATTTCAGATAAAGATTACCTGAAAACAGAGATCTGGAAAGACACCACCTGGGAGATTGTTGGGGAGCCGGATAAAAAACTGATTAAAAAAGGATATGAACCTAAGATTAAAGATCTGGTGATCAGTGATGCCTCCGGAACAAATTACACCAAGGAACTGATAGAAAATCCTTACTATAACCTGATCATTGTTGCTTATAACCTGGACGATGTTAATGAAAAAGCGCTGGCTAAATTGAATGCGCTTGCACTCAATGCGACTGAACAATTTAACATCAGAACCGTACTGCTTACTTCCAATTCTGCACAGGATGCAGATGCCCTGAGCAAAAGAATGAAATTATTCACGGAGATTTTTTATGGCGATGCGGTACCTTTAAAAAGTATGGTGCGGGCCAATCCGGGAGTTCTGCTGCTGAAGAACGGTGTAGTGATCAACAAATGGCATTACAATAATGTCCCTTCATTTAATACACTGGCAGATCAATATTTCAGCAAATAACCATGTTTCAATATGCCCTTAAAAAGTTCCTTTATGGGTTTGCAGTCATTGCAGGGGTAGTTGTAGTGGTTTTCATATTGTTTAACATTTTACCTGGTGATCCCGCACGGATGACTATGGGGCAGCGGTCTGATGTACAGTCGCTGGAAGCCGTAAGAAAGGAATTCGGTCTGGACAAGTCCAAACCAGAACAATTTCTGCTGTACGTCAATGACCTTTCTCCACTCTCTTTTCATAAATACACTGAAGAAAATCAGCAAAAATACCATTATGTTAAGCTCTCTCGGATAGGTGCGGAGGTAGCGGTGCTCAAATGGCCATATCTGCGGCGTTCCTATCAAACCAAACGGGATGTAACCGCTATACTCAAAGAAACGGTACCCAATACTTTTATTCTTGCCCTAACTGCCATGATTGTAGCCACCATAGCCGGTATCCTGCTTGGGGTGGTATCTGCACTCTATAAAGATACCTGGGTAGATAAAACTGCAAATGCCCTGGCCGTTCTGGGTATCTCTGCACCAGCTTTTTTTGCCGGTATTATCATTGCCTGGTTGTTTGGTTTTGTGTTAAGTGATTACACCGGATTAAACATGTCGGGCAGTTTATACAGCTATGATCCTTTTAAGGGGGAAGTCATGACCTGGAAGAATTTAATCCTGCCTATGTTTGCCCTCGCTCTGCGTCCGCTGGCCATTATTGTCCAGCTCACCAGAAGCACTATGCTGGATGTGCTCTCGCAGGACTATATCCGGACCGCAAGAGCCAAAGGTTTATCTCGCCATACCATTATCTATAAACATGCCCTTAGAAATGCACTCAATCCTGTTATTACAGCTGTTTCTGGCTGGTTTGCCTCCTTATTGGCCGGGTCCTTTTTCGTAGAATATATTTTTGGATATAACGGATTGGGTAGGGCAACAGTAAATGCGTTGGAAATGTCTGATTTTCCGGTAGTAATGGGCTCTATATTATTTATAGCTTTTATATTTGTAGTGATCAATATTTTAGTAGATGTATTATATGCCCTGGTTGATCCAAGGGTTAAGCTTGTATAAAAAATGAAGATATTCTTAACAGGATTTATGGGTTGTGGAAAAACCACACTGGCCAAAAAATTATCAGCGCGGCTGGGGTATGAACTGGTAGATCTGGATCACGAAATCGAAAAACAAGCTGGTACAAGCGTGGGCAATTATTTTGCTCTACATGGAGAAGCAGCCTTCCGGGAGCTCGAAAGCCAAACACTGAAAACTTTTCCTTACCAGGAAAACTCAGTTATAGCCACGGGTGGAGGTACACCTTGCTATTTCGACAACATGGACTGGATGAATGTAAATGGCCTTACCATCTATATTGAAATGTCGCCCGAGGCTCTGGCGAAACGCCTGGAAAACGGAAAAGCCAAGCGACCGCTGTTGAGAGATCTTGATGAACAGGGGATTGTTGGTTTTATTACACAGAAACTTGAAGAAAGAAATCCCTATTATCGGAAAGCTTCCCTGGTGGTTAATGGCATCAGTCTGACAGCAGAGTCTCTGGAATCCTTGATCCCTAGTCTTTAACCCTCGCTCTTTTTTTCATAGAGGCATCGGTTGAAAAAGGTCCTGAACCGACCACCCAAAATAAAACGAGTAATAGAAGTACAATCACGGAAAGCCACAATTCTGAATTCAGCATAGAAAAGCCCCTGGAAATATTGACAAAAAATATGGCACATAATAAAATGGGTATCTGGATTACCGCTGCAAAACGGGTAACCAGACCAATGGTGATCAATAAACCGCCAACAAGATGAACAAAAGCCACGATATGGATAGCAAGGCTGGCCATCAAACCGGAAAATCCGTAAACATTATTTTGAAGAATTAATTCCTGCGAAGCAGCGTTATTGCTGATCAGCGCAATCCCTTTGAAAAAGATCAGTAAGCCCAGTGCAATTCTGACAATGTCGAGCCATTTGGCTCTGTGCATATCGCCCCAGTGTTCAATTTTATGAATAACGTTCATGGATTTTCTTCATTTTAGCGAAGTCCTCTATTAAAGTTAAACAAATATTTTGATATTATCAAAGGTTAATCTGCTTAAAATAAGAAGCTTAAATCGATTTCCATAGTGTGTCATCCTGATTCTGGAGTATAGTAGAAAAGGCAGTTCTGGGTGGGATATTGAGGTACGGATAAACCACGCGGGATAAGTAAAGTCCCTGAGGATGGGCAGGAGTGATCAGTTCAGGCGTTTCCCTGCTGATCAGGTAGTGCTCAAATTCATCCAGGCTCACCACACCGCGGCCAATTTTTAACAATTGTCCCATAATGATCCGGATCATTTTACCCAGAAAACGGTTTGAAGAGATCTGAAACCTGATCCGGTCAGCATTATCATCCGCCATTAAACGTGCTGACATCACATTACAGATCGTATGTTCATATTTGTCAGGACTGGTACAAAATGCCCGGTAGTCGTTATATTGAGGCAGCAATGCTGCGGCCTGCTTCATTTTGTCCAGGTCCAGGTCTTTAAGCAGATAAAAAGAGCTCAGACCGTGTAGAAAAGGATTTTTATAAGTATGAATAAAATAATCATAAGACCTCATTACTGCATCAAAACGGGCGTGCCTCTGGTCATCTACCGGAAAAATGTCAAATACAGCAATACTATGTGGTAAGAGCTTATTGAGCCGGAACTGCAGATCAAAATCCCACTCTTTTTCCACATCCATGTGGAAAAAGAACTGGCTGGCGTGTACCTGTGCATCCGTACGGCCACAGCCATTGATAAATATGGGCGTTTTTAAGATCTGAGTTAGTGCGGTTTCAATAACGCCTTGTACATTCGCAACCCCAGGTTGTTTTTGCCAGCCGCCATACCGCAGCCCATGATAACCTATATGAATAAAATACCTCAAAACCTTATTTCTTTCCTGCTCTTTTGTTCAACTCGTCAATTGGCATATTTAACATCCGGCCCACAGGTTCTTTCCCTCTGTAAGTAATCACTCTTAGTAAAGTCGCATCTTTAGGCGCTGTGATTTTGTCCGTGTATTTAGGATAAAACCTGTCCGGGTAAGAGTTGTCAAAGCTGTAATAGATATCTAAACCCTCCACTTCGGTGCTCAGATCAATCAGAAGCTGTTTGTCCGCTGATCTGCTGACCTTAAATATGGGGTCATAGACACTTGGCGCATATTTCGTTTCAGCAATGTCGAAACGCTTAAAGTGTTGTTCTACTTTCGCAAAGAACACTGGCCAGTTTTTCTTCTCTTTTGGAGACCAAACGGATTCCGCAATAGCAAATGCTCTTGGCCAGGTCATGTATTCTGCCTGTCTGATGTTGTAGACCTGTTCAGTCCATAAATTGGCCTGACCACCTTTAATATACTCAGGATTGGCCCCGGCAGGGATCGGATCAAATTCATAAGATTTGCTCAGGCGCAAGCTTGCGTAAACTTTAGGTTCAGCAATAACATCGCTTTGCATATAATCCAGGTAAGCATAAGCGGTAGGGCTCATTACGACTTCATGCTTTTTAAGCGAAGCATCAATACCCGCATTGACGCTTCTCCAGCTCATTACCGCAGCGCCAGGAGAAAGGTCATCTTCCATGATCTCATCCCAGCCCATAAATTTCTTTCCTTTGGATTCCACAATTTTTTGAACCCTTTTTTCGAAATAACCCTGAACCTGCTGCATGCTTTTCAGTCCCTCTCTTTTCATCAGATCTGCAATCGCCGGGGTTTTTTCCCAGTAATTTTTGGGCGCTTCATCGCCGCCCATATGGATGTATTCAAAAGGGAATAAGGCAGCTACCTGCGTAATCACACTATCGAGGAATTGGTAAACCTTTTCATTGGCCGGACAAAGTGTATTGTCCACTAAAGCAATCGGAGGCGCCCCCCGTGACCAGTCCATGATCCTTTCGCCAGAACGAACTTTATAATTCTCTGCACCCGGTGTACAAGACAACTCAGGGTAAGAAGCAATTACGGAAAGACTGTGCCCCGGAACATCTATTTCCGGAAGGATATTCACAAATCTTTCTTTAGCATACTGAATAATTTCTTTGATATCGTCCTGTGTATAAAAGCCACCATAGTTTCTGGGTTCATCTGCTGCCGGAGGAGTAAATTCGCCAAAAGATCCTATTTTTTTAACATTCCAGGCCCCAACTTCAGTCAGTTTAGGCAAGCCTTTAATCTCCAGCCGCCAGCCTTCGTCGTCAGTTAAATGCAAATGCAGAATATTGTATTTATATTTTGACATGGCATCGATGTATTGCTTTACCTCATTTTTAGTAAAAAAATGACGGGCCACGTCAAACATAAGGCCTCTCCAGCCTACACGTGGATAATCTGTAATTTCTACACAGGGCACTTTCCATTGTACATCTTTGGCCAGGTCTTTAGATTCAATTTCCTTCGGGAACAATTGCAGCAAGGTTTGTACTGCATAGAACAGCCCAGTTTCTGTGTTTGCCCGCATGGTAATTTGTGTTGGTGTTACCGATAACTGATAACCTTCTTTCCCCAGTTGTGTATTGGCTCTTTCATTCAGGACCAGCTTAATGATAGCCGAAGCTGCGTTATTGCTGGTAGATATGAAGCTGCCGGTAGCTGTAGATATTCTTTCCTGCAGATGATCTGTTACAAACTTCATTTCCGGGGTGGCCATAGCTTGTACCATTACATTTTCCGGTAAAATGAAATGCCCTGAACTTTTGGTCATCAGAACGGGTTCCGGAATAATAGCGATTTCCGGTGGCAGGCTTGTATTTACGGTTTCTGCCGGGAAAGAACTGTTGCCTGGTGCTGGCATATTCTGGCTATAAAGCGGTGTGCAAAAGCATATAAAACAGGCGACCTGGAAAAATCTGTTCATGGATGTATATTTTATGAAATTGGTGATTGGCATTAAAAGATGCAATTTATTAATAAAAATGATAATGTCTGTTCCTGCTATTTTAAGGCATCTAATACCCGGAATAATTTTTTATTGATCCCAGAGCCAGAGTAATTATTGACATTGATCACAATAATATACTTTCTGCCTGCCGGATCGGTATAGTAACCGGCAAAGGCGGAAACATCACTGATGGTTCCGCTTTTCAGCTGCATGCCATTATTTTCCGGAAGGGACTTGTAATAATCCGGAAACCAGTCTTCTTTCTGGGCCTGGAACAATACACCCGCCATGGCACTGGTAGTAACCCGCGTTGCAGGCGAAAGCCCGCTGCCATCGATGATATTCAATGCATTTTTATCCAGTCCTTTGCTGGCCCAGTAGCTGATTTCAACAGCAGCCCCGTTTTTGGTCGTTGCTGGTTTTCCTGTTTTCCAGGCAAAGGTTCTCAACAAGTTTTCCCCATAAAGGTTAATACTTTTCTTGTTGAACCAATAGATCATCTCACTTAAAGATGGGGAAGAAATGGTACTGATCTTCGCTGTAACAAGGGGTATCTTTCCATTATCTGCCAGTATTTTTCGGCCGCTAACGGCTTCCTGTGTGCTGGAGATACCCAAACGTTTCAATGTATCCTGTAAACGATAGGCGGCATCATAAGCAGGGTCGGGGAGTGCCACAGAAATTCCTGTTTTTCGGATGCCTAATGCCCAGCTTCCCCTTAAGTACGCAATAGAAGACAAAGGAGGCAAATAGGCATAAGCGTTATCTCCGCTGCCTTCTGCTCCGGCTTTGAGCTCATTTACAATTTTAAGATAAGGCATGGATGGTACGATGTTCAGTATCGACACAGCCGGATCTTCAGAGCGGTTTGCCCTTAAGTGAATGTCAAATTGGTTCTCTCTCCAGGTTAACGCAGACGGCGCTGCGCCATAATAGTTGCCAATGTCCTGCCATATCCAGCCTTCAGGTGTAGAAGAAGTACCCCAGGCGGTATCATCGCCAATCACGCGGCCTTCTATACGGGTGATCCCCGCAGCCTTAACTGCAGTAACCCATTGATTCAGAATATTGTTCTCCTTGCTTTGCGGATACCTGGAAGAAGCCAGGGTAGGGTCACCATTGCCGGTAATGACCAGATCTCCTTTCAGTACTCCATTACTGATGCTACCGCTATAAGACAGTGTTGTCTGGTACCTGAAATCTTTGCCCAGCAAACTGAAAGCTGTTGCAGAAGTGATGGTCTTTAAGGTAGAGGCGGTCGCCAGGCCAACATTTTCATTTCGTGCAAACAATACTTTACCAGTTCCCGCATCCAGTACACAAAGAGAAGTCATGGCGTATCTGGTCTGTGGATCAGCTGTAAATTCCTGGTAAGCTGCCTCCAGCTTTTGAACAGGGCTTTGTGTAAAAGCCCTAACAGGTAGTAAAGGAAGGAAAATCAGGAGAGCGAAGTGCTTAAACTTCATATAGAACAGGTTATCCATAAAAAAATGTGATGCTAAACAGCAAGCTGTCCGGCATCACATTTCAAAAAAGGTATAATTAAATAAGTTCTGATCTTAGCAAATATTCTGCAATCTGAACTGCATTGGTTGCGGCACCTTTACGAAGGTTATCTGCAACGATCCATAGATTTAAAGTATTCGGAAGAGATTCATCACGTCTGATGCGGCCAACAAATACTTCATCTTTTTCATGTGCATCTTTCGGCATAGGATATTTCAGGTTCGCGATATCATCGACCACTATAATTCCTTCCGTTTTAGCAAGTAATTCCCTTACTTCGTTCACATCAAAATCATTCTCGAATTCAATGTTTACCGACTCAGAGTGACCACCCATTACCGGAATCCTCACTGTTGTTGCAGTTACCCTGATGCTGTCATCACCCATAATTTTACGGGTTTCCAGAATCATTTTCATCTCTTCTTTAGTGTAGCCATTTTCCTGGAACACATCAATCTGAGGGATCACGTTCAGGTCGATCGGATACGCATAAGCCATCGGGCCGTCTGTAATACCTTTACGTTCGTTCATCAATTGCTCTACCGCTTTAACACCGGTACCGGTTACACTCTGGTAAGTGGAAACAACTACACGTTTAATTCTATATTTGTCGTGTAAAGGTTTCAAAGCCACCACCATTTGAATGGTTGAACAATTTGGATTGGCAATAATCTTATCATCTATAGATAAGGTATCTGCATTCACTTCAGGAACCACCAATTTTTTGGAGGGATCCATTCTCCATGCAGAAGAATTGTCAATAACAGTTGTTCCTGCCTCAGCAAAGCGGGGCGCATGTTTTAACGAAGTATCACCGCCAGCAGAAAATAAAGCGATATCCGGTTTCATTCCAATCGCAGTATCCATATTCACCACAGCGTACTTCTTACCCTTAAAAGTGATTTCCTTACCTACACTCTTCTCTGATGCAACCGGAATTAATTCGGTTAACGGGAAATTACGTTCTTCTAACACTTTTAACATAACAGTGCCCACTAAGCCTGTGGCACCTACAACTGCGACTTTCATTGAATAATCTGTTCTTGGTTTTAAATAATTGATTTAATAAATTCTATGCCTCAAATATGAGGAAAAAACTTCATTCTTAAGGCATTAATTGAGAACTGATATAGCTATAACTTTTTTTGATGCTCTCAAACGGGTCCGGAACGTAATTGTTTTCTTGTTCCAGAAAGGCGTGCTTTAAACCTGCAAGCTTGGAATGTTTAAAGATTTCTTTAAAATCTATACTTCCGTTTCCAACTTCTGTATTGTGCGAGGGGTCTGCTTTATCCATATCCTTTACATGCCACATAGGGAAGCGTCCGGAATGTTCTTCAAATAGCTTGACCGGATCATTACCAGACCTTACCACCCAATACAAGTCCATCTCAAACTGGACCAGCCTAGGATCTGTTTCTTTCAGTAAAACATCATAGCCAGTTTTACCGTCGTGAGATTTAAATTCAAAATCATGATTGTGGTAGGCCAGTTTCAATCCCGATGCTTTGCAGAGTTCAGCAGCCTGATTGAGTTTTGCCGCCACATTTTTAAATCCATCAAGATCTTTCCGGAGCTCATCACCCAGCCATGGTACGGTGATGTAGCTTCCGCCAACAATATTTGCGGCCTCGATATATGTTTTTAACTCTTCTGCATTTCCGGTCTGAATAAAATTATCCATACCGTAATGGCCACTTGGTGCTTTCAATCCGGTTTCATTGAGCAGACTTCTAAAAGCCTTTGGATCCAGTCCCCAGAATTTATCTTTTACAGAGTATCCATAAGTTTCTACTTCTTTGTAACCAGCTTGGGCCACTTTTCGGATCACACCTTTTACATCTTTAGGCAATTGATCTCTTAAAGAATAAAGCTGTATACCTACTTTCTTGTTAGCGGGTTTAAAGGCCAGGGAGGGCACAAGTAAAACACCTGCAGCAGCAATTCCTGTTTGTTTAATAAAAGTTCTTCTTGAGTTCATATCTACAAGGATTAGACGTCGCAAATTTTTACGGCAGTTTTTAAAGATTCTATTTTGTTTTTCTGTACCGGGATGAATTCCTGGGCCACATAGCCTTTGAAACCTGTATCCTTAATGGCCTTCATAATTGCCGGATAAAATAACTCCTGGCTATCGTCGATTTCGTGTCTTCCTGGAACGCCCGCGGTATGATAGTGGGCAATATAAGGGTGATATTTTTTAATCGTACTGATCACGTTTCCTTCGTCGATCTGCATGTGGTAGATGTCATACAGTAATTTGAAGTTTTCCGAGCCTAATCTTTTGGCCAGTTCCACACCCCATTCTGTATGGTCACACTGATAATCTTTGTGGTCTACTTTACTGTTCAGCAATTCCATCACCAAAACCACATTGTGTTTTTCGGCAAGGTCGATGATTTTTTTCAAACCCGTTACACAATTGTTCCAGCCGGTTTCATCGTCCTTTCCCCTGCGGCTACCGCTAAAGCAAATCAGGTTCTTATAACCCGCTTCTGCTACTTTAGGAATCATTTCCGAGTAATTTTTAACAAGGGTATCATGGAATTGAGGATCATTAAACCCATCGACCAGGTTGATCTCTGCGCCATTACACATGGACGAATACAGCCCATGTTTTTTTAATGTTGGCCAATCTGCCGGACCCACCAGGTCTATTCCTTTAATTCCGATTTTCTTAGCCTCTATACATAAGGTATCCAGATCTATACCACTAAAACACCAGCGGCAAACCGCATGATTGATATTTCCTTTTAACGAATCTGAAACAGATTCTTTCTTTGAAGCAAAGCTTTGCAGGGCCCCAGAGGCGCCCAGGGCTACCGTTCCTACCACTATATTTTTTAATGCAGTTCTCCTGCTGTTTTCTGGTTTCATAAATAAATCTTTAGACGCTTGGTTCATTAATCTTGTCCTTATCGTTAAAGAAGACTGCAAACAATAAGAACACAACAGCTGCAATACCTGAAGGAATGATCCAGATCATTTTCCAATCAAATGCCCCGTCAGCTGCTTTATAGGTATCTGTGATCATACCGGCTACTTCAAAACCGATGAGCATACCAACTCCATAAGTGGCCAGGGTGATTAACCCCTGTGCGGCACTTTTATATTGATCGCCTGCTTTTGAATTGGTATAGATCTGTCCGGAAACAAAGAAAAAGTCATAACAAATCCCATGCAGGGCAATACCTATAATTAACATAAAACTGAGGTCGTTGGCATTCCCATAAGCAAACAAGGCATATCTGACTGCCCATGCCAGCATACCCACCAAAATGGTTTTTTTAAAGCCAAAACGGCTAAAAAATACGGGAAGCAACAACAGGAAAAGCACTTCGGAAATTTGTCCGATAGTCATTTTTCCAGTAGGGTTGTCCATACCCACATTTGAGAGAAAAGGGTGCGCATTTTGGTAATAAAATGCCAAAGGGATACAAATCAGAATAGAAGAGATAAAGAATATCGCAAAATTCTTATCCTTCAATAGTTTCAAGGCATCAAAACCGAGAATTTCTGAAATTTTTACCTGACCACCTGAGGCGCCTTTAGGCGGGGTTTTGGGTAAGGTGAAACTGTATAATCCCAGTACCAGAGATGCAATCCCAGCCATTAGAAAAGTATTTTTAAGCAATCCATCCTTAGTACCAGCTTCAGTATCCCAGTGGAAAATGAAACTGATCAGTAAACCAGCTGCAATCCAGCCCAGCGTCCCAAATACCCTGATAACAGAAAACTCTTTTTCAGGATCTTTCATCTGGTTAAAGGAAACAGAATTAACCAGCGCCAACGTAGGCATAAACAAGATCATATAAGAAAGGACATAGGGATAAAATACAGAGATATCTGTTGAACTGTACATTTGGTACATGAGTACAGCACCAATAAGATGGAGTACACCAAGAATCTTCTCCGCATTGAAATACCGGTCTGCAATTAGACCTATAATAAAGGGAGCAATGATCGCGCCCCAGGATTGTGTAGAGAACACAGAAGCACTTTGTGCTCCTGATGCATTCAAATTACTGCCCAGAAATGTACCCAGGGTTACAAACCAGGATCCCCAGATAAAAAATTCCAGGAACATCATCCCGGACAGTTTAATTCGGTTGGTTAAATTCATATTTGGTTAGGTCTTGATCTTTAATTTATAGTTCTTTGATGGAAATATTGCGGTACCAAACCTCGTCGCCATGATCCTGTAAAGCAATTTTTCCGGTTTTATAAGTACCAAAACCTTGCCATGTTGCAAATTTGCTTCCTGCGATAAGTTGTTTCCAGTGTTCATTCCATAGGGTGGTAGATACAATTTTTACGCCATTGAGTATAAACTCTAGTTTACCCTGGTTGCTGATGATTTCCACTTTGTTCCACTCACCAACGGGTTTAACAGGTTCAGAACTGCTTTTAACCAGATCATACAGGTCCCCGGCCCTGTGTTTTGTAATCTTTCCATCCGGATGACCTTCATTGTCCAGTACCTGCATTTCAGGTCCTGTGCTATAGGTTTGCTGATATTTGGCTGGATCTTCGTGTACATAGAACAAAATTCCACTATTGCTTTTCGGGGCTACTTTCCATTCCAGTTTTAAGTGAAAATTACCGTATTCCTTATCGGTAACCAGGTCGCCACCATCATTCTGTTTTGCTTTAGGGTCGAGGTGTAATGCCCCATTTTCCGCTTTCCAGCCCTGGCCAACACTTGTTTTTCCATAAGTATGCCAGCCCTGTGTGGTTTTTCCGTCAAAGAGTTTTACCCAGCCTGTATTTTTTTTCTGCGCAAAAGCAGAGCCACCGCCAAAAAAGGCGGTGAGGAGCAATGCAGATATTATCTTTTTCTTCATCTTGTTAAGCTTTTTTATACCCCTAAAGACCAGCCTTTACGGTATTCACGTTTTACATATTGATTAACATCGTCAAAATTGGTGACCCTCATATTGGTATTGTCCCAAAGCAATTTGATGTTCCTGCCCGGAAAGTAAGCCCTTCCTTCTGAATTTTTCCTTTGGATGTCAGCACCTCTAATAGCCAAATTGGCCATGAGCAGGGCTTCCGTAAGCGGTCCTGCAATTTCAAAAGGGGAGCTTACAGGTTGTTTTCCATAGCCAGCAATACTGGCTTCTACCCATTGGCCATAATGTCCTTCTGCACCGCCTTTTACGCGTGCAAATTTTTCCGGTACCTTAATGTCCTTGTTCTTGCTTAATGGAAGTAATCTTGGATTAGCACTGTAGGTACTACTCATCATCTTTCCCTTAGTTCCAATAAACAGGGTTCCGTTTCCTCCATCCCCAAAGGTCTCATTGGCTTCCAGTTCTTCTGGTCTTTCCGGCTGAATTCCTCCGTCCATCCAGTGCACAGTAATGTCTCCTTTTGTTTTATCCGTTTTAGGGAACTTTAAAGTAACATGGCTTGATGGCGGGCAGCTGTCTGGAAAATAACCTCTTTTAAATTCATCAACATATACAGAGCCCACGCTGGCCTGAACCTCACTCGCATATTTAAGGTTCAGTACACTGAAAGGCGCTTCCAACAAATGACAACCCATATCGCCAAGAGCACCTGTCCCGTAATCCCACCAGCCCCTCCAGTTAAAAGGCACAAGTTTATTGACATAATCTTTATAAGGTGCTGTGCCCAGCCAAAGATCCCAGTCCAGCTCAGCAGGTACATCTGCTTTATTTTCAGACCAGGCAATCCCTTGCGGCCATACCGGCCTGTCTGTCCAGGCGTATACTGTATGTACATCTCCAATCAGGCCGGCATCGTACCATTCTCTCATTTGTCTTGGACCATCATTTGATGCCCCCTGGTTGCCCATCTGGGTAACCACTTTGTATTTCTTAGCTGCAGCAGTTAATGCCCGAGCTTCATAAATATCATGCGTTAAAGGTTTTTGAACATACACATGTTTACCCAATTGCATCGCAGCAAGTGTTTGTATAGCATGGTTGTGATCTGGTGTCGAGATAGACACTGCATCAAAATTCTTGTGTTCTTTATCATACATTTCCCTCCAGTCTTTATAGAATTTTGCCTTGGGAAATTTCTTTACGGAGTTTGCCGCCCTCCTGGTATCAACATCGCACAAAAAGGCAATATCAGCCTTTCCGCTTTTATAGAAGTTGGCGATATCAGATTCACCTTTTCCACCCACACCCACACCGGCGATTAACAACCTGTCACTTGGCGCAAGAAAGCCTTTTCCACCAAGTACATGTCTCGGCACAATCATAAACGCAGCGGTCGCGAACGCTGCAGATTTAATAAAGGCCCTTCTTCCTGCATCTTTGTTTTGGATCTCTTCTTTCATGATGAAATGAATTGGGATTAATTTTTTAAGGATAGGATATATTTGACCATTTCTTTGGCGTCGTCTTTACTCAAATTAGCATGTGGTGTCATGGGAATTTCTCCCCAAACGCCTTTACCCCCATTAACAATCTTATCTGCTAAATGGTTAATGTTTTCCTCACTTGACGGATATTTAGCCGCAATATCCACATAAGATGGGCCGATAACTTTCTGGGTTTTGTTATGGCAGCCAATACAATCTGCTTTTGCTACTAGTTTCTCTCCCGGAAGCGCTGTCCCGGAAGCTGCAGCAGGGGCAGTTGCCGTACTTTCTGTACTGCTGGTTGTTGTCGTGGTATCCTCAGTCGATTTGGAAGTGTCATGTCCTCCGCATGAAGCCAGAGCAAGGCTGATGCAGCCTAAAATAAAAAGTGTTCGTTTCATTGTGTGTTGTTTTTATTGCCTGATAAAACTTTAATGGATACTAAATTATTTAACTCAGACCCAGTATTTTTTTGTTGAAATCTTCATTTCCACCGGAAGACGCAAAATCGTCAAATGCCCGGTCTGTAACCGGAATAATGTGATTTTTAATAAACGCTGCACCTTCCCGTGCACCCACATTTGAATCTTTAATGCAGCATTCCCATTCCATTACAGCCCAGCCCTTATAATCATATTGGCTCAGTTTACTGAAAATGGTTTTATAATCGACTTGCCCATCACCAGGCGAACGGTAACGTCCTGCCCGGTTGGCCCAGCTTTGATAGCCACCAAAAGCCCCTTGTTTTCCAGTCGGGTTAAACTCCGCATCCTTAACATGAAAAGCCTTGATCCTTTCATGATAAAAATCAATGTACTGAATATAATCCAGTTGCTGAAGCACGAAGTGGGAGGGGTCATACAGCAGGCAGGCGCGGGGATGGTTGTTTACTTTCTCCAGGAACATCTCATAAGTGATCCCATCAAAAAGATCCTCACCCGGATGGATCTCGTAACATACATCTACGCCATACTGATCAAATTCATTTAATATGGGGGTCCATCGTTTCGCCAGTTCTGTAAAACCAGCTTCTACCAATCCTTCCGGTCTTTGAGGCCATGGGTGGAACATATGCCACAACAGTGCACCACTAAAAGTAGCGTGTGCGTTCAAGCCAAGATTACCCGATGCTTTGGCCGCATATTTTAACTGCTGAACAGCCCATTCTGTCCTTGCTTTAGGATTATTCCTGTATTGTTCGGGTGCAAAAGCATCAAAAGCAAGGTCATAGGCTGGGTTTACCGCCACCAGCTGACCTTGTAGGTGGGTAGACAGTTCTGTAATCTCCAATCCATAAGATGCTATCCTGCCTTTCAGTTCATCTGCATAAGTTTTACTTTCGGCAGCCAGCTGAAGATCGATGAAGCGGCTGTCCAGGGTAGGGATCTGCAGGCCTTTAAAACCTAAATCAGCCGCCCAGGCACAAATTCCTTCCAATGAATTAAAAGGAGCTTCTTCTCCTATAAACTGTGCTAAAAAAACTCCGGGTCCTTTAATTGTTGTCATGGGCTTAAATTTTAAAGTCAAACCATTTCTGATCTGATTGGCCAGAGGCCACTGCGTTTTCGATAAATGCCATCCCTCTTACTCCTTCAGCAGCGCCCGGAAAATCGAGCATTTCTGCACTAGGTTCTGTACCGTTTAAACGGCTGCTCAGGGTTAAGGCAAAGTTTCTGTAAATATTAGCAAAGGCTTCCAGATATCCTTCCGGATGGCCGGCAGGTGTCCGGCAATTGTGTTTTGCTAAAGAAGAAAGGTATCCTTGTCCGGCACGATAAAGCTGTGAAGGTGCATCCAGCCATTTTACTTTGAGTGTATTGGGCTCTTCCTGATGCCATTCAAGGCCGCCTTTTTCTCCGTAAACCCGGATAAAAAGGGCATTTTCTTCTCCAGCTGCAATTTGCGAAGCCATCAGCAGCCCGTTGGCACCATTATTAAACTTGAGCAGGATATTCCCATCATCGTCTAATCTACGGTCTTCTACCACCCGGTTCAGATCGGCGCAGAGCTGGGTGATTTCCAGTCCGGAAATGTATTCAGCAAGCTGGGCGGCATGTGTTCCAATATCGCCCATACAACCAGCTTTACCACTTTTGGACGGGTCTGTGCGCCAGGCAGCCTGTTGATTTCCTTCCTTTTCTGAAGGCAGACTTAACCAACCTTGTGGATACTCTACGCATACTTTTCTGATCTTGCCAAATTTCCCTTCCTTCACCATCTGTCTGGCCTGTTTAACCATAGGATAGCCGGAATAGGTATGAGTTAAGCAAAGCAAAAGCCCGGTTTCCTGTACCTTCGCTTCTAGTTTCTTTGCCTCTTCCAGGCTTAAAGTAATGGGCTTATCGATCACCACATGAAAACCATGTTCCAGGGCCATCATGGCCGGTTCAAAATGTGCAAAATTTGGGGTTACAATGCTCACAAAATGCATGCGCTGGTCTTCCGGAAGCTGGGCTTCTGTTTCGATCATTTCTTTATAACTTCCATAATTGCGGCTTTCCGGCAGGAATAAATCCCTGCCAGATGCCTTTGCTGTTTCCGGATTGGAGCTCAATGCTCCACAACTCAACTCTATGAGTCCGTCGATATTTGCTGCTATACGGTGGACTGCTCCAATAAAGGCATTTTTTCCACCGCCAATCACGCCCATTCTTATTTTTCCTGAAGCCATTAAATATTGTTTTTCTTTAATTCACTTACCGCATAATCACAGGCCCTGGCAGTTAGGGCCATATAAGTTAATGAAGGGTTCTGACAAGCTGCAGAAGTCATACAGGAACCATCGGTCACAAATACGTTTTTCACTTCATGCATCTGGTTCCATTTGTTGAGTACAGAGGTTTTAGGATCGTGTCCCATACGGGCTGTTCCCATTTCATGAATGGCCATGCCCGGAGAAGAACCATTATCATAAGTGTGCACGTCCTTCATACCTGCCGCTTCCAGCATTTCCGCTGCATCGTTCATCATATCCACGCGCATTTTCTGCTCATTCTCTTTGAACTCACAATCGATAGCCAGAACGGGTTGTCCCCATTTGTCTTTCTTGGTTTTATCAATATACACGCGGTTTTCAAAATAAGGCAGAGATTCACCAAACCCTCCAAGTCCCATGCTCCATTCGCCAGGAGTGGTCATCAGATCTTTAAATTCTGAACCAAAAGCCATTTCTGCAATTTCTTTATGCCAGTTGCCACGGCCTGCACCGCCCTGATAACCAAATCCTCTTACATAATCGCGTTTGTCTCCGCCCATGTTCTGGTACCGTGGAATGTAAATTCCATTGGCCCGTCTTCCATAGGTATACTTATCGTCAAAGCCTTCTGCTCTTCCAGAGGCGCCACAGCGGAAATGATGGTCCATTAGATTATGGCCCAGCTGCCCGCTGCCATTACCCAGACCATCCGGGAATTCTGCTGATGTAGAATTCAGCAGCAGAAAAGTAGAACCTAAAGTAGAACCGTTTACGAAAACAATTTTTGCAAAGTACTCGATATGCTCATTTGTTTCTGAATCGATCACCAATACACCTTTTGCCTTTTGAGTTTCTTTATCATACAAGATCTGATTCACCAGCGAATAAGGACGAAGTGTCAGATTACCTGTAGCAACAGCTGCCGGAAGGGTAGAGGATTGCGTACTGAAATAAGCACCAAAAGGACAGCCTCTGCTACATAAATTGCGGTACTGGCACTTTCCTCTTCCTTTATGTTCTACCGTTAAATTGGCTGTACGGCCAATGGTCATGATCCTGGATTTATTCCATTTTGACTCTATGCGTTTCTTTACTTCTTTTTCCACACAGTTCATTTCCATAGGAGGAAGGAACTGTCCATCTGGTAAGGCCGGCCAGTTTTCATTACTTCCGCTAATGCCTGCAAAACGTTCGACATAGTCATACCATGGAGCCAGGTCCTTGTAACGGATGGGCCAGTCTACACCATGGCCATCTTTCAGATTGTCCTCGAAATTCAGGTCGCTCAAGCGGTAACTCTGACGTCCCCACATCAGTGATTTTCCACCTACATGGAAACCTCTGTACCAGTCAAAACGTTTTACCTCTGTATAAGGACAGTCCAGGTCATTTACCCAAAAGCTTTCGTTAAATTCCTGGTAAGGGTAATCCCTGATCTGTACCGGGTGCGTTTTTTTCTGCTCTTGTGTTAAACGGCCACGGTGTTCAAATTCCCAGGGCTTTTTCATCGCCGTGGTATAGTCTTTTATATGCTCAACGTTCCTTCCTCTTTCCAATAATAGAACTTTTAAGCCTTTTTCTGTTAATTCTTTAGCTGCCCATCCTCCACTTATTCCAGATCCAACTACAATGGCATCATATGTGTTTTGTGCGGTTGCTTTCGTATTTAAATTACTCATTGTTTTTCTCTTAAATTTATGTTGCCCAAATTTTTTGACCAGGTTTCAGAGGTACGTTTCCATCATAGTGGCCAGGGATGTCCAGGTAAGCACAAGCCTGCGTTGCACCGATTTCAGAAGTGAAGTAACCCAGTAAAGTCAGGTCACGTGCGATGGCAAAGAAATAAGGGGTGGGGTCTTTCTTTTCTTTTGCTGCCATAGGCTTACCAGCTTGTTCTTTCTCTGGTTTTTGGATCACAGTGTTTTCTTTTGCCTTTCTTTCTGCTTCAGTTTTGTCACTCTCTGCCTTTTGGGCAGCAATGGTTTCCTCTCTCAGTTTGCCCAGCAACTGTTGCTTTTGTTTAACATCAAGTTCTAGGAAGGATTTGCTGAATTCTTTTTTGGAACTGGCCTCCAGATCGTCTAATCCTTTCACAAAAACTTTTTGGGCTTTTTCAGGATAACATTCTTTAAGCATCATGGAAATAAACGGTCCAACACCTGCAGCTTTTGCTCCTGGTGAGGAGGTAGTTGGAATAATAATATCGGCTATTTCTGTAATTATTTTTTCCTGATCAGGAGAAAATAATTTGGAGTTGTCTTTGTTCCCAGATGGGTTGCAGCCCTCCAGAAAAACACCGATTGTGGTAGCAGAAAGTGCGCCTCCGAGTAAAAAAGCAACACTTTTAACTGCGTCTCTTCTATCCATAGTGATTTAAATTTGGTTTTAAATAATTAGGTTCTATGTGTGTTAGTTCTTCTAAAATAGGAATTTCCAAACAGAAAGTGTAATATTTACACCAAATCAGTTTTGTTTATATTGATTTTGTTACTAAATAGATTCTTTCTAAATAAAGACCTGCCCTCAGAGCGAATTAGACCACAATAGACTTGCGCCTGGACACTTTAGACAGAATCTTTTTTTTGCCTGAAGAAGAACAAATTGTCTGGATTAATAACACCTATTTTAGTTTTTTTCATAAATGCGGTGTTAACAAAATATCCCCCATTTTTTTACCTTTGCCAAAACCGTATTTTAATGACTGAAAAAATAGTAGTACTAGGTTCAAACGGACAGATCGGTACCGAGCTGGTAACCGCTTTGAGAAAGACCTATGGAGAAAGTAATGTTGTGGCCTGCGACATCCGCAGACCAGATTATGATATAAAGAATGCCGGACCCTTTGAGTTTGTGAATGTTTTGGAGAAAGAAACTTTAAACAGTATCTTTCAGAAATACAAACCCACTCAGGTCTATCTCCTTGCTGCATTGTTGTCTGCAACAGGAGAACAAAATCCAAAACTGGCCTGGGACCTGAACATGAATGGCTTATTGAATATATTGGATCTGGCCCTGGTTTATAAAACGGCTAAGGTTTACTGGCCAAGTTCTATTGCAGTTTTTGGTCCTAATTCCCCCAAAGATCAGACTCCGCAGTTTTGCGTAATGGATCCGAATACGGTATATGGCATCAGTAAGCTTGCCGGTGAACGCTGGTGTGAATATTATCATCAAAAATATGGTTTGGATGTTCGCAGTATCCGCTATCCGGGACTGATCAGCTGGAAAGCTGCTCCGGGAGGAGGAACAACAGACTATGCCATCCATATTTTCCATGATGCGCTAAAAAAAGGGGGATATTCTTCATTCCTTTCTGCTGAAACGGAACTTCCAATGATGTATATGGATGATGCCATTCGCGGAACGATTGAGTTAATGGATGCTGAAGCCAGCAAAATCTCTATCCGCTCCAGCTATAATTTTGCTGGTGTGAGCTTCACACCAGCGGTACTTGCTGCCGAAATCCGGAAACATATTCCGGAATTTAAATTAACTTACACCGAAAATGATCCGCGCCAGCAAATTGCCAACAGCTGGCCGCGTTCTATAGATGACAGCTTTGCTGTGAAAGACTGGGCATGGAAGCCGGAATTTGATCTGGCAAAAATGACCATAGATATGTTGGATAACTTAAAAAGTAGTAAGTAATTAAAGCTTATAAATAACAATGGGAAGAGCATTCGAGTTTAGAAAAGAAAGAAAATTTAAACGCTGGGCAAAAATGGCCGTTCAATTTACCCGTATTGGTAAAGAGATCGTGATGGCCGTTAAAGATGGTGGCCCTAGCCCAGACACCAACTCACGTCTACGTACCGCTATCCAAAATGCCAAAGCTGTAAATATGCCTAAAGACAGGGTAGATGCAGCAATTAAAAGAGCATCCAACAAGGATGAAAACGGATACGAAGAATACGTTTACGAAGGATATGCACAGCATGGCGTTGCTGTTTTAATAGAAACAGCAACAGACAATACCAACAGAACCGTAGCCAATGTGCGCAGTTATTTTAACAAAACCGGTGGAACTTTAGGTAAAACAGGTTCCCTGGACTTCATCTTTAACCGTAAATCCATCTTCAGATTTTTACCGGGTGAAAAAGACCTGGAAGAACTGGAATTCGAATTGATTGATGCAGGTCTGGAAGAATTGTATCTGGAGGCAGATGAAGAAGGAAACGATGTCGCAGTAGTACAAACTGCCTTTGAAGATTTCGGTAAAATGCAAAAAGCACTGGAAGACCTTGGACTGGAAATGAAAAGTGCAAAACTGGAACGCATCGCCCTGTCTCATACTGCAGTAACTGAAGAGGAGGCAGCAGATGTATTCAAACTGATCGACAAATTAGAAGAAGATGATGATGTACAGGCTGTATATCACAACATGGAGGAATAAAATTCCAGAATATATAAAATGCAAAAAGGTGTCCAAAAAATATGGACACCTTTTTTTATATAAGCCCTTTGAAATATGTACGGATGTTCACCTCCCGGTTAAAGCACCCTTTTTATAAAGCTATTTTCTCTTGTGAGAAAACAACCACGGCAACAATTGCGGTTCAGCAAAAGCAGAATCCCAGCTGTTATGATTATCCTGTCTCTTATACACATCT
>NZ_JAELTV010000229.1 GCF_016429005.1 Pedobacter sp. ASV19 | reverse complement strand
AGATGTGTATAAGAGACAGTACCAAAGGAGCGCCTTTTTCATCCGTCACTTTACCTTCTATATCTGCAGCATTAAAAAAATCCAATACCTTTTCCACAACAGAGACAGGCCTTTCTTTAACTACAACGGTCCTGTCCTTCAATACATAGACCAGCTGCTGGTCAGCAAAACACAGATCAAGAGCTTCCTTCAGACTCACCTGCGTTACATGAATGCTAATTGGCCTTGCATTCTTAATCAGGTTCGTGTTGCCAATAAAATCATAGCCACTCTGGGCCTGTATACTGTTTATGATGGTTTCAAATGAAGCATTTCTTTCATTCAGGGTGATCCGTTGTGCATAACTACCTGCACTGACCTGGAGAAAGAAAGCGATCATAGCGATAATGGTCAGGTTAATCCGCATAATCCATTTTTTGAGAACACCCTGACAAGGGCTGTTCCCATGATGATAATAAATCATATATTTGATTGGTTTGGGTTTAGGTTGTTGATAATTGTTAATACGGTTTTAACGGGTAAGCTCAAACTGCTGCCGGGAGAGGGTCGGATCTTTCCCGGCTATCTTTAACTACCCTTTTGAGTTGTAGTTTTTTATTTCATAATGATCACGCTCCTTCCTTCCATTTTAAAATGAACATTTCCTGTCTCCTGGAGCAATTGCAACACAGAGGCCAGGTTCTTCGATCTGGAGATGACTCCAATAAATGATGTTTTTTCTAAATCATCTTTAAAAACTACATCTATGTTATACCATCTGGACACCTTTTGCATAATGCTGCCCAGTGTTTCTTCATTAAAAATAAAATAGCCATTTTTCCAGGCCAATACCTCTTTAAGATCAGCCAATTGAACTTTAAGTCCGTTAGAGGTCGATAAAGATTGCTGTCCCGGCACCAATACAGCCTGATTACCGGCAAATTTAACACCATGCCTTGATTCATGAACCCATACAGACCCTTCAAACAAAGTAGTTCTTGTACCTGGGTTATCCTCATATGCACTCACATTAAAATGTGTTCCCAGTACCTTAATTACCTGGTGTGCTGTCTCTACAAAAAAGGGTTTGGTCTTATCTTTAGCAACTTCAAAATAAGCTTCCCCCTGAAGTGTTACCCGTCGCTCAGCTGCCTTAGCCCTTACAGGCAAGTATTGTAAAGAAGATGCTGCGTTTAACCAAACCTTGGTTCCATCTGGCAACTCCAGCATATAAGCCCCACCTCTGGGCGTAGTAATCGTCATCAAAGAAGATTCCTTCGCTGCATGTGGATCAAGCTTGCATATGACCTGCCCATCAGCTGCTTTTGTAATGAGCAAACCCGCCTCCTGACTCAGTACTCCGGTTCCTGTTTTACTCAAATCGATCGTTTTTCCATTTCCCAGCGTAATTACGGCCCTGTTTCCTCCCGGTTTTATGTCATTTCTTACATAAATCTGATCCTTATTTTCAGCAGCTTGTCGCTCCATATAAAAATATCCTGCCCCCATCACCAGCAAAACAGCCGCAACTGCAGCAATCTTATACCAAAGCTTTATTTTTCTACCTGATTTAGGTAAGGCGCAAAAAATATCATGAAGATCCTGCTCCAGCTTAAATTCAGTAATCTCTCCGGCAGGTGCAGAAGATTGGTTCACGTACCAGGTTTCCAGCAAGCTTTGCTCCTGCTCTGTGCATTTCCCTTCATTATATCTTCTGACCAGTTCGAAAATCTCTTCTTTATTCATAGCCTCACAAACTTCCTTAATACTGTCTGTTATATGTATGATACCCGAAAAGTAGATTGGGCGTAGAGAAAAAGAAATTATTTTAATAAAAATATTAAATACACAAAAATACCCAGTTTTACCCTAAGTATCTTTAATGCATTGTTTACCTGTTTTTTTACTGTAGGCTCAGCAATGCCTAAATGTTCAGCAATTTCCTTGTGACTCAAATTCATCTTTCGACTCAGCACAAATACCTCTTTCATTTTAGCAGGCAAAGCTTCAATCTCTTTTTCAATAATCGCAGAAAGCTGCTTCTCTCGTACCTGATGATCTGTAAAATTATATCCGCTCTGGATAGTATGCTGAATTGAACTGATATAGCCCGACTCCAGCCCTTTTCTTTCAATCTGCCGGAAAACCCTGTTTCGCACTGCAGCATAGAGATAGGAAATCAGGTCATGCGTTAGCGTAAGTGATTCCCGGTTGTTCCATAGCTTAGTAAACAGATCCTGTATAGTGTCTTTAGCTTCCTCTGTATTTCTTAATTTATTATAGGCATGAACATACAACGGAGCCTTAAACCTGTTGTAAATTTCTACAAAGGCCTCATGGTCCCCCTTCTTTAACAAAGCCGTTAATTCCATGTCGCTAAATGAACTATAAGAAGCCATTGTTATTAGTCCGTCAGTTAAGCTTTTACAGTTAATGGAGCACGTTAACGTTAAAATTGATTTTTTAAAGGTATTATTTTTTGTCTTTACTGCTAAAGAATTATCAAATTTTCTGAAAAACCGAAAAAATCTTCCATTTATAGCTTTTCATAAGCAGATTCTGTCCCATCTGCTGCAAGCTCCCCTTCAAATATCACCAGCTTCTGATCCGAAATATTGAAATGCTTCGTAGAATTCATCTTTTTGAAAAAGATACTGTACATCACCTCGCTGTTATTGATCCTGGTTTTTTCTTCCTTAACGGTATAATCATCCACCTCTTCCAACTTTCCTTTCGCATACTTTTCCAGCTTTCCATTGTTAAATTTCAGGATATATCCATTCCCCTTTGGAAAGTTCGGATCCACATTAGCCACTTGTATACCTTTAACATGTCGTAGTTCCCATTGCCCATTCAATTTAGACTCTAAAGATTTCGTTTTACAGCCTGCCAGTATAATGAGCAGTAAAAGAATAAACAGGGGTGATTTTATCAGCGTTTTCATAAAAAAGTATTTAAGGTAAACATATGTAAATACATCTGTATTATAACCAGTTAATCCAAACTCAGCATCACCTTTCCAATATGCGCACTGCTTTCCATCAACTCATGAGCCTGGGCGGCCTGCTGTATTGGAAATACTTTATAAATAACAGGTTTAATCTTGCCCTGCTCCAATAATGGCCAGACGTTTTTCTCCAGTGAACTTGCGATCGCTGATTTGAAACCGGCGTCGCGCGCACGCAGCATAGAACCCGTAATGTTTAAACGTTTTGCCATCACCATACCCAGATCTATTTCCACATTCTTTCCCTTCATCGTATTGATCAGTACCAGGCGTCCCTCTAAAGCAAGCGTCTTCAAATTATCCGCTGTATAATCCCCTCCGATCATATCCAAAATAACATCTACCCCCTTTCCAAAGGTCAAATCTTTCAAAACCTCTGCAAATTTCTGCGTTCTATAATTGATGGCTTTATCAGCACCCAATTGTTCACAAAACCTACATTTATCGTCGGAACCCGCTGTTACATAAACCTTGCTTCCTAAAGCCCTTGCAATTTGTATGGCAGCTACCCCTATACCACTGCTGCCCCCGTGCACCAGTAAACTTTCTCCTGGCTGCAACTTAGCCCGGTCAAAGACATTACTCCAAACCGTAAAAAAGGTTTCAGGCAGAGAAGCGGCCTCAACAAAAGACAAAGAAGCAGGCAAAGGCAAGCAGGAACCCTACGGAGCAGTACAATATTCTGCATAACCACCACCCTTCACCAGGGCACAAACCTGATCTCCGACTTTCCATCTGGTAACCGAATCTCCGACAAGTTCAATAGTGCCAGCCACTTCAAGACCAGGAATATCCTGCGGCGCATCAGCCGGAGGAGGATAAACACCTTTCCGCTGAGCCACATCCGGCCTGTTTACACCAGCAGCTTCAACTTTGATCAGCACCTCAGTTGCAGAAGGTACAGGTTTTGGTCTTTCTACCATCTGAAGAACTTCGGGTTGACCTGCTTCCGTAATTACAATTGCTTTCATAAATTTCCCAGTTGTTTAAAATAACTAACCATACGGAGCAATATTCATACCCTGTCGCAAAAAGCCCAATAATTGTCTCATTTGCGGTCGTTTTTTATTTCTTAGATGTTGTAAATTAGCCATATGCATCTACTCTATTACTTTATACCAAAGCCCATGAAAAAGAACCTGTTTAAAAACACTGCCGCTTTCAGCAGTTTTTCAGTCAATGACCTGCAAAAAGCAAAAATCTTTTATAACGACATCCTCGGACTGGAAGTAGAAGAATCCAACGGGTTACTTACACTACACCTAAATGACAGCCTTCCCGTTATGATCTATCCTAAACCAAACCATCAGCCAGCAACTTTTACTGTACTAAATTTCAACGTAAACAATGTAGAGTCCGCCGTTAAAGATCTGAACGACCTCGGTGTACAATTTGAAATCTACAATGAAGAACACTTAAAAACAGATGAAAGAGGCATTCTCGATGGAAACCCAAAAATTGCCTGGTTTAAAGATCCCGCAGGAAATATCCTTTCAGTCTTAGAAAAAATGAAGCCCTAAAATAAAAAGCGAGCCACCTCACGTTCCGAAGTGACCCGCCAAATTAACGCTCTCGAATCTTTGACTCAGCACATACCAAAAGGTTTAAAAGAAAAACAAAATTAGTTTCCGTTATCCGATCGATGTTAAGCTATATCAGGACGAGACAAGGCTTCGTCTCGGTTCGTAGCTTGTTCGCCGTTTGTTCGCCGTAACTTAGGTAAACGGGTACTTTTGTCGAACAATCAGCGCTAAAAGGCCGGATCATCGAACAACTAACATAGACCAAGGTATCACTCAGGTAGTAAGGATTACGGGATGATGCGCCCTACCCGGTCACCTCCTTCCTCTGCAATTTGCGAAGGAAAATTCTCGTACGCTGCGGAAAGACCTCAGATATCTGTCCGCTCCTTCAGCGGACCTGATATCGTTAGTCTTGAAGCAGCTGTACAGAATTTTCCAACGAAATTCACCTCCCTACAAACCCAATTGCCGATTCAACACCGCCAATCCCTCTTCAAAACTATGAGGCCTATACCCCAAATCTCTTACCGTCTTATCCAAGATAAATCCTGTTCTTCCAGGACGTTTAGCTTTCTGATTCAAACTCGCCCCGCTAACCTCCTCAATCAAACCCTTATCCAATCCCCAAAAATCTGCAACCTTATAAACCAGCTCCACAATGCTCATCATATCTTTTCCACTCGCATTATAAATTCCCCGTGCCTGCTTCTCTACCGCCAGCAAACAGCAATCCGCCAAATCTTCAGCCAAAGTTGGCATCCGCCACTGGTCGTTCACTACTTTAATCGGCTCCCCTTTCTCTAATGCCCCCTTTGCCCAAAGCACAATATTACTCCGGCTCATGTCCTGCACAATACCATAAACAATAATAGTTCGTAAAATCGCCCAGCTACAGGTTGCCGCTTGCACAATCTCCTCTGCTCTGAGTTTCGTCAGACCATAATAACTTACCGGATTAGGAACTGCCTGTTCATCATACGGACCATCCAAACCATCAAAAACAAAATCAGTGGATAGGTGCACCAATTGAATACCCAATTCCTCACAAATCCCCACCAGGGTTTTTACTGCAGTAACGTTCAATGCATGCGCCAGTTCCCGCTCCGTTTCGCAAGTATCCACATTGGTTAATGCCGCTGTATGAATGATCGCATCAGGCCGAAATTTTTCCACAACCGACTTTACCTGCTCCGGGTTCAGGATGTCCATCTCGGCATAAGTATATCCCTCAGACGACGGAAAACGATTGGCCCCTTTCCCTGTGGCAATTAAATTAAATTGTTTAAAATGGAGATTTCTTTCTGTAATCTTCTGACCCAAAAGGCCATTACTACCAGTAACAAGTATCGTTTTCATGAATATAGAACAGGTTTTTATACAGTCTAAAGTATCAATAAATAAACTGTTGAAAAACTTTTTATTTATATATAAAATTTAAGTTGAAAACTCTTAACTTTGCGAACCAAATTACAGGCTTTAAAACAGCCTTTAACAAATTGATATTTATAATTTTACCCAAAACAATATATGCCTAACATTGGAAAGATAGCGCAGATTATAGGACCGGTAGTTGACGTAAGTTTTGCTGACGATGCTCATTTACCTAAAATTTTCTCGGCCCTAGAGATTCAAAAAGAAAACGGACAGAAGATCGTTTTAGAAGTTCAACAGCACCTTGGTGAAGACCGTGTACGTGCAATCGCAATGGATTCAACCGATGGTTTAGTTCGCGGTATGAAAGTAGTGGACACTGGTGCACCGATCAAAATGCCAACAGGAGAACAAATCAAAGGTCGCTTATTCAATGTTGTAGGTGAAGCTATTGACGGTATCAACACCATTGATAATTCAAATGGTAAAGCGATCCACAACGCCCCTCCTAGATTTGATGAATTATCTACTGAAACAGAAGTTCTTTTTACCGGTATTAAAGTTATCGATTTATTAGAGCCTTATGCAAAAGGTGGTAAAATCGGTTTGTTTGGTGGTGCGGGTGTAGGTAAAACAGTATTGATCATGGAGCTGGTAAACAACATTGCCAAAGCACACTCTGGTCTTTCTGTATTCGCCGGTGTAGGTGAGCGTACACGTGAAGGTAATGACCTTTTACGTGAGTTTATCGAATCTGGTGTAATCAACTACGGTGAGGACTTCCTTCATTCTATGGAAAAAGGCGGATGGGACTTGTCTAAAGTTGATACTGAAAAATTAAAAGAATCTAAAGCTACTTTGGTATTCGGTCAAATGAACGAGCCTCCTGGTGCACGTGCACGTGTTGCCTTATCAGGACTAACTGTAGCGGAATACTTCCGTGACGGTGATGGTGAAGGTGCTGGTAAAGATATCCTTTTCTTCGTTGACAACATTTTCCGTTTTACCCAGGCAGGTTCTGAGGTATCGGCACTTTTAGGTCGTATGCCTTCTGCGGTAGGTTACCAACCTACGTTAGCAACTGAGATGGGTCTGATGCAAGAGCGTATCACTTCAACAAAACGTGGTTCAATTACATCTGTACAGGCGGTTTATGTACCTGCGGATGATTTAACTGACCCGGCTCCGGCAACAACATTTGCCCACTTGGATGCAACTACAGTACTTTCACGTAAAATCTCTGAGCTTGGTATCTACCCTGCGGTAGATCCACTGGATTCTACTTCACGTATCTTGTCTCCAGCTGTATTGGGTGATGAGCATTACAACACTGCTCAACGTGTTAAAGAAATCCTGCAACGCTATAAAGAACTACAAGATATCATCGCCATCCTTGGTATGGACGAATTATCTGAGGAAGATAAATTAACCGTTCACCGCGCGCGTCGTGTTCAACGTTTCTTATCTCAGCCATTCCACGTTGCAGAGCAGTTCACCGGATTAAAAGGTGTATTGGTTGACATCAAAGATACCATCAAAGCATTCAACATGATCATGGATGGTGAAGTTGATGAATATCCTGAGGCTGCATTTAACTTGGTAGGTAGCATTGAAGATGCTATTGAAAAAGGTAAAAAACTATTAGCTGAAGCAAACGCTTAATTGTAGCGTATATAATAATATATATGACATTAGAAATTTTAACACCAGACAAAAAAATCTACGAAGGAGAAGTAACCGCAGTTACTGTACCTGGTACAATGGGTTCTTTTCAGATCCTGAAAGACCATGCACCAATTATCTCTACTTTGGAAGATGGTCCAGTAACTATAAAAAGCAACAAAGCCGAAGATGAAATCTTTGTAATTAAAGGTGGAGTTGTGGAGGTTTTAAAAAACAAGATTATTGTTTTAGCCGAAGGTGTTGCTTAATCTCTAATAAAGAATGTAAAAGCCCCCTGATCGAAAAGATCAGGGGGCTTTTTTTATTTAATTTTTTTAGTCAGTTTCATCAAGTTTTTTCATGACTTTCATCATTTTACGCAGAATTTTCAGAAAAGTGGTATGCTAGCATAATATCTATACCGAATACCGAAATCATATTTGGTATAGTAGCTACCCTGTCTCTTATACACATCT
>NZ_JAELTV010000228.1 GCF_016429005.1 Pedobacter sp. ASV19 | reverse complement strand
AGATGTGTATAAGAGACAGTGATAGTCCTCAGCATATAGAAGGGGCAAAGAAAGCAGGATTGAACGCTTTATTAATGACCGCGCATCCCCAGCACCTGGAAAATTTTTTACAAGAAAACCATATTATTTAGATTTCATGCCAGATACCCGATTCAAATCATTAAAAGAATTTTATCCGTTCTATTTAACCGAGCACCGGAACCTCGCCAGCAGTAGACTTCATTTTATTGGGACAGGTCTGGTTGGCCTTCTGTTGATAGGCGCTGTACTTTTTCATGAAATGAAATTTTTGATTGCTGTTCCTTTTGTTGGTTACGGCTTTGCCTGGATTGGGCATTATTTTTTTGAGAAGAACAAACCCGCCACCTTTAAATACCCTGTCTATAGTCTGGCCAGTGATTTTATCCTTTTTTGGGATTTGTTGTCAGGAAAGCAGCCATTTAGAGTGAAGGGATAAAGTAAGGGAAAAATAAATCTTATAAAATTTATTATTTTTACTTCGAGAGCGTTAATATTGCGGAGGTAAATCAATTTGATTTCCTCCGTTTATTTTTTGAGGATGCCTTATGACCGTAACTGTATTGCCAATTTTAGAACCTGATTCCATTAAAACGGCCCCACTGGCCAAAGTGATGAACGAAAGACTTCAGCGCCTTGCTGTAGAATTGCAGGACACGCATTTAAAAAAACTTCATTCTGTTGAGCCACTTTCCGAAGATATTGTGATTTACATCGGTTATACGGGCAAATATAATGTTCGTTGGAGGATCGTAAATGATGTTGCCCCGGAAATTGAGATAGAGGTGGCTAGAAAATGTGCCGATTTGGGCTATGTACTCTGGAAAACAAACACCATTTTTTCGAAAAGTGATCCTTCCAAATAGCCGGATTAATATTTGAATCTATTTTATTTTAAAAAACAAAAGCCCTGTTTATTTGTTTATATAGATGAGAGCGTTAATTAGGTAAGCGGGGTATTTCTACGGGAATATCCCGCTTCCGTCTTTTTTATAACTAGTCTTTCTCTCCAGATAATGTAATTGTGCCCATCACAGACAATTCATTCAGGACTGCCGGGGCAGGGGGAGTATCTGTTATCAAATATGTGATTTGAGAAAGTGATACCGATTGTACATAAGCATTTCTTTCTATTTTGGAGGAATCACATAGCAAATATACCTGGTCTGCATTTATGCAGAATGCCTTTGTTATTGAGGCTTCAAGTTCTGTATTTGAAGTCAGCCCCTTTTTGATGGAAAATCCGTCGGTCCCTATGAATGCTTTTGGAGCATGGTAATGATGAATATGCTCCAGGGCCATTTGACCATGGACTGCCCTGCGGGCCTGATCTAATTCCCCGCCTATTAAGTTGATGCTGATGTCCGGACAATTCATTAATTCAGCTATTACTGGTAGTGAATTGGTAATTATCTTTAAGAATTTAATCTTTTTCAAATAGCTGCACATGGCGAATACAGTACTGCCGCAATCCATAAATAAAGTGTCGCCGGGTTTTACCTGATCTGCTGCCAGTTTTGCAATGAGCTGTTTTTTTGACTCACTAACATTTTTCTTTTGATGGAAACCTGTAAATTTCTGAGTTTCCTGTTTTATTGCACCTCCATGCGTACGCTGCAGTAGGCCTTGCGCATCCAGATCCTTTAAATCTCTTCTGACAGTTGCCGGTGATACGGCTATCTTTTCAGAAATTTCTGCTACAGATAACTGGTCAAACTCTTCAAGTATGTTTAAAATCTTCCTCTTCCTCTCTTGAAAACTCATATAATTGATTACATTTGATCAAATATAATCAAAAATGATCACATATAATCATGAATGAAAGAATAAATATCATAAAGGAACAGGTATTGTCAGATGACTGGTACTTGCTAAAGAAAACGACTTTTAATTATTTAACGAATAAGGGGATTTGGGAAAACCGGAGCAGGGAAACCTATGATCGTGGAAATGGCGCAACCCTGCTTTTATATAATAAGCTGCTTCAGACAGTTGTGCTGACCAGACAGTTCCGTTTTCCAACCTATGTGAACGGAAATCCGGATGGTTTATTGATCGAGACTTGTGCTAGATTGCTTGATAATGATGGATCGGAAGAAGCTATCCGAAGAGAAGTAGAGGAAGAAACAGGTTATGTGCTTTCTTCCGTTGAAAAGGTGTTTGAAGCTTATATGAGTCCGGGTTCCGTTACGGAAAAGGTTTATTTCTTTATCGCAGAATATACAAAAGACATGAAAAAATATTCAGGAGGCGGGGTTGAAGATGAGGAGATTGAAGTTTTGGAATTGTCCTTTGAAACGGCAATGGCTATGATCTCAAATGGAGAAATTCAGGATGGTAAAACAATTATGCTCTTGCAATATCTTTCTTTGTCAAAACTCATGAACTAAAATGATAGATTGATCTTATATTTGGCGAAAAAAAATTATGATAGCCCATCACGTTTTATTCTGGCTTAAAGCCGACACAACAGAAGATCAAAAGAAAGCATTTCGTAAAAGCCTGGAAACATTAAAGGGTATTGAAGTTGTAAAAACCTTTCATATTGGTACACCAGCCCCGATTGAGCGCGCTGTAGTAGATACTACTTATACCTTTTCTCTGACCTTGTTTTTTGAAGATCTTGCAGGCCATGATGTTTATCAGGTACATAATCTGCACAAGGCTTTTCTTGATGAATTCCGTATTCTCTTTGATAGAGTAGTCATTTACGACGCGGAAGGATAATGTTTTACATGATATTCTGTTAATGTTTGGGATGACTAAGCAGACTTAACAAACATTAACAGGATTTAACACTATTTAACGAAGATTTTATTCGATTAAAGTGAATATTTGCATATCAAATTTTACTATAGTTAACCTTTAAATCTTCAATGATGAAAACCTTTACCAACATCAACCTCAAGAGATCACTCCTGGTCCTTTCTTTTTCTTTACTTTTTGCAATAGTTTGGAGTTCCTGTAAAAAGAGTGACACCACGGATTCAACAGCTGGTATAAGTTATCTTAGCGTGGTAAACGGATCACCTTCTACTGGTACATTTAATGTCTATGCAAATGACGTACTGATGAACAAAGCTGCTCTGCCAATGGGGGGAAGTGTTCTTCCTTATGCACAATTGGTATCTGGTAGCAATACATTGAGATTCACGACTGCAAGCAGTACGGATAATTTGTTGAGCAAAACAATTTCCTTGTCGGGAAGCACGGCCTATACTTATTTTTTAATCGGGCAGTCCGGACAGCTGGATGGTGTATTGGCTACAGATGTAATGACAACTGTTTCAACAGATAAGGCCTTTGTTCGTTTTGTGAATTTATCGCCAGATGCGCCATCTCTAAACCTGGCTGTTACAGGCGGAAGTGTGGTGATCAATAACCAATTCTATAAGCAAGTGAGTTCTTTTGTAGCAGTGGATCCAAAAACGTATTCGTTTGATATCCAGGAACAGTCTACAGGCAAGGCAAAGACAACGTTAACTGGGGCTACACTTGTTGCAGGTAAATATTATACAGTAATGGCCCTTGGAATGATGGCACCAGGCGCGGCTGAAAATGCGCTGAATGCTCAGATAATGACAAATCAATAAAAAATAAAAGCCTTGATAGGGATTGAGTTCTGGTTCCCATCAAGGCTTTTAATCTTATAGATTAATGGATATTGCTATTGAACGTTATTCAATGTAATGTCGAAATCAAGGACGGAGTTAGCAGGTATGGATGTTTTTGCTACACTTCCGTAGGCAAAATAAGAAGGAATAATCAAGCGTATCTTTCCATCTTTCTGAATTTTCTGAATCCCAAACTGCCATCCGGCAATGACATTTCCCAAAGCAAAAGTTGCTGGTGTGCCTCCTACAGTGGTTTGAAATACGGTGCCATTTAGTAATCTGCCAGTATAATCTGCTGTGATTTGAGTGCTGGCAGAATAAGCAACACTTCCACTTCCTGGGGCAATAACCTGGTAAAAGATTCCTGAACCTTCATCTTTTTTCATTTCAGTGAGGTTATTGGCTTTCACAAAAGCTCTTATCGCAGTGGTGTCCGCTTTGAATTGTGCAATTATCTGTGCCTGATCAACTTCTGGAACATCATTATTACTTTTGGAACATGCGGCAAGGCATCCGGCCAGGCAAAGCATTATTAGACATTGTTTTATACTTCTCATCATCATAGAGGCAAATGTAAAGATTAGAAATAATTCTTTTATAGCTGAACCACCATCTAATTTGTAACTTTATTTTTAACTTGAACTTCTTTAATGAAAACCAAATCCTTATGAACTTAAAAAAAGCATCTCGAACCTGCTTCTTTAAACTCACTTTAACCATTGTACCATTACTGTTTTCCAATTTTAGTGAGGCTAAAGTTGTGCTTCCCTCAGTGTTGAGTAACAATATGGTACTTCAGCAAAAAACCAATGCGGCAATCTGGGGGAAGGCAAAAGCGGGTGCTAAAATAACGGTTACACCAAGCTGGAATCTGGAAAGATACACTGGTATCGCAGATGCTAATGGAAACTGGAAAATAAAGGTGCTGACGCCATCTTACGGAGGCCCATACACCTTGCGGATTTCTGACGGGGAACCAGTTGTTTTAAAAAATATACTTATCGGGGATGTGTGGGTTTGTTCCGGGCAATCCAATATGGAAATGCCATTGGCAGGTTGGGGCAAGGTACAGAATTATGCGCAGGAGATAGCCCAGGCCAATTATCCCTTTATTAGATTGTTGCAGGTTGAACACATCACTGCAAACCAGGTAAAGGATGATGCCAGCGTGACCAATGGAGGATGGACCGCGTGTAGCCCGGCTACAGTGGCTGAGTTTTCTTCAACTGCCTATTTTTTTGCCAGAGAAATTTACCAAAGAACGAAAATACCAATTGGCTTGCTTCATACTTCCTGGGGTGGTACCATTGCTGAAGCCTGGATGAGCAGTTCTTCATTAAAAAGAATACCTGCTTTTGCGTCGGTTGTGGAAGAGATTGAAAGAACTCCTGGTGAAGACAAAAATTATGCTGATAAATTGCTGAACTGGCAAAAGATAATGCTGGATAAAGATTTGGGTTATCATGACCAAAAGGCTATTTGGAGTGCCGAAGATGCAGATGTTTCTTCCTGGGCGGAGCTTAAAGTTCCTGGTTTGTGGGAGAATGAATTAAAAGATATGGACGGTGTTGTCTGGCTAACCAGAAAAATCACTCTTCCTGCGAATTGGGCGGGTAAATCTCTGAAAGTCAATATCGGACCTGTTGATGATGATGAGATTACCTGGTTTAATGGATCGGAGATTGGAAGAACGCAAGGCTATAATCAACCAAGGATCTATACTGTTCCAGGGAATTTGGTCAAAGCTGGTGAAAATACGATTACAGTGAGGGTGTTTGATAGTGGTGGCGGAGGGGGAATGTATGGAGAAGAAAAAGACCTTCAGTTTACAGGTCCGGATGGAAAGAAAGTTGGCCTTTCCGGCTCCTGGAAATATCGTGTTGGACTTAATTTAAAAGACGTTCCACCTATGCCGGCATCACAGAATGGACCAAATCGTCCTTCGGTACTCTACAATGCTATGATTCATCCTTTTCTACCTTTTTCCATTCGTGGGGTGATCTGGTATCAGGGAGAAAGTAATGCAGATCGTGCTCATCAGTATGAGTATCTTTTTCCTTCTCTAATCAAAGACTGGAGATCAAAGTGGAGTGAAGGCGATTTTCCGTTTTATTTCGTCCAGCTGGCGAGTTTTATGAAAAGGGAAGAAGAACCAGTACCATCTAAATGGGCAGAACTTAGAGATGCGCAGCTCAAAACGCTGTCTTTACCTAATACGGGAATGGCTGTTGCAATAGATATAGGGGACGCAAAAGATATACATCCGAAAAATAAACAGGAGGTTGGACGCCGCCTGGCGTTGATTGCCTTAGCGAGGAATTACCAAAAGAAAATCAGTTATTCGGGGCCGCAGATGCAATCTTTTAAGGTAGAAGGGGATAAGGTCCGGATTTCCTTTGTCCATGCCGATGCCGGTTTAAAAGTACAGGATGGAAAAGTGCTGAAGGGATTTGTTATTGCCGGGGCTGATCAGAAGTTTTACCGGGCACAGGCAGTCATTGAAGGAAATACAGTTGTAGTGAGTAGCGATCGGGTGAAACAACCTGTTGCTGTTCGTTACGCCTGGGAAAATAATCCGGATTGCAATTTGTATAATGGAGCAGGATTACCCGCATCTCCCTTTAGAACGGATACCTGGAAAGGGATAACAGAATAATGGTGTTTAACGTAAATAAAACATCTATTTTTGGATATTAAACCAAAGTTATGCTGAAAAAAGGAGAACATATTGAGGGAACGCCTGAAGAATTGCAGTTGTTAATCGACCAGGACGTGGAAGCTAAAACATTTTTTGAAAGTTTATCTAAGTCTTATAAGCAAGGATATTGCGATTGGGTAGGGGCTGCTAAGCAGGAAGCAACGAGAAAAACCCGGGCAGAAAAGGCGTTGATCATGCTGCAGAATAAACAGAAAACATTAAAAACCTGAGGATAAATGCAATAAGGGAGGTAATATTGCCTCCCTTATTGCCTGGTGGGCTAGAACTTATAGGTTAAGCCTGCACCAAAGATCTGTTTAACTTGTAAGGCTTTTTTTGTGCCTGCTACTGTTCCGTCTGGATTGAACTCCTTAATCTCGGTCTTGTCATCGTAGATCAGTTGTACCCCTGCATTCACCGTAACAAACTTATTTACCTTCATAAATAGATTGACGGTGTAGTCTGTGTAAATATTGCCAGGTTTATCCAGGTAATTTGAATAGAGTTTCAATATATTTTCGAAGCCAATGTTTTCCATTATATTCACTTTGTAATATGCATCCAGGGAGGCCCCGAATTCATAGCGCACTTTTTTACCTGGGTCGACACCAAAGGCACCAACCTGGGAGAGAGAATCATTTCTGACAATCACAATACGGGAAGCAAACGGCGAAATATTAATTCTGAAATTGTCTGATTTTTTATAAGCAAAACCTGGGCCGAAGGTTAAATAGGCCGGGGCAAGGAAATCTGAAATTACAGCTTTTGTATTCCCTGTATACTGATACCCCTTTGAAAACTGTGTCTGGAAATTTGCATAAAACGTATACAGCCAGTATTGCGCGGCCTTATAGCCCAGTAAGCTGTTTAAAATAATGCGGTCATCATTTTTACGCGTGCCAATTCCCTGCTGCTTACTTAAACCATAACCAATAATGGCTTTGTTGTCCCAGCTCCATTTGTCTTTCTTGTAATTAAAATCATAATTAAAAATAATGTTTCCGGCAACGGAATTCACACCACCAGCAGACCAGTTGGAAAAAGAACTTTGATTGATCAGGAAGGTGTTTTCTCCATGAATTGTCCACCTTTTAGTGGTGTCTGCTTTGGGTGCAGTGTCTTGAGCATAGCCAGTAATTCCTATGGCCATCAGAAGAAGAGTAAGAGTAAAAATTTTCATGAGCCTGTTTTTTGATGAATAAATAGATTAACTTTTGATAATGAATCCACCCGGATTTTGGCTTAAAAAAAATCCCGGTCATTAGACCGGGACTTGTGCTGTAAAAATTGATTAGATTCCAGGGAATATGCTTTGGGCTTTATCTCCGATCAGTGGAATTGGTTTTTTCTGTCCATTTATCGCACCGATAAGACCAATGATCCATAGTACAAAAAGGACAAGGTAAACCAGATTGAACAGCATCCAGACAGTACCTGATAAAGTAGCTGTTAACAGTATCCGGGATAGTATATTAACCCCAATGCCAATTAGATAAAGTAATAGTGTTTGTCTTAAATGGTAGCTTCCCAATTCAGTTTTCTTGTCTTTGTGCATGGCAAAATAGGCAATCAGCCAGCCAATCAGGGTGATATAACTCACAACCGCAACGGTTTTCCCATCTTCAGTTGTTGGGGTTACGTTAAAATTTGTTTCCATAGGATAAGATTAAATTAGATGTATATACGTCTAATTTAATCTTTTTTAAGCTAAAAAGGAAAATCTTTTGAAAAAGCAGTTGGTTTTTAATC
>NZ_JAELTV010000227.1 GCF_016429005.1 Pedobacter sp. ASV19 | reverse complement strand
CCCCCCCCCCCCCCCCCCCCCCCCCCCCCCCCCCCCCCCCCCCCCCCCCCTCTTTTAGATGTGTATAAGAGACAGGGTTTGGTAAGTACAAGGGGAGAATTAACAATTATCTGTCTGCAGCGGGTTACGATTTAAAAAAGGAGGGGGCTGAATGGGAGCAACGGAGAAAGTCTGCAGATAAAATAAAATAGCTGGGCAACAGCGCACACTAACCAAATTAAATGATGAACTTAAAATTACCAGGCAAAATCTTGTCTTTGTTGTTGCTGATGTTATTTATATACTCGACTTCGGATGCTCAGCAAAGAAAAGTTACCGGAAGAGTTGTTGATCAAAAAGATAAACAACCTATCCCAGGTGTAAATGTAAGCATTAAAGGGAAGCCTAGTAATGTAAGTACAAATGCAGACGGTGTATACAGCATACAAGTGAATTCAGATGCCGATGTACTGGTGTTTTCCTATATCGGTTATACCAGGCAAACTTTACCCGTTGCAAAGTTAGGTGCCATCAATGTTGAGCTAGTCTCCGACCAAAAAGATCTGGATGAGGTTGTTGTGGTTGGTTATGGAACACAGAAAAAGACACATTTAACAGGTGCGGTTGCTACAGTAAGCATGAAAGATATAGAAGATATTCCGACCACTAACCTGGCCGCATCTTTAAGGGGACAACTACCTGGGATCAATATCAATGGCGGGGTGTCCAGACCGGGAGAGAATGCAACAATTACGATTCGTAATCCAATATTCTTTGCAAAGGATGGTAAGACTGATCCTTTATATATTATTGATGATGTAGAGAGATCTCTGTCAGACTTTAATTTGCTGGACGCCAGTGAGGTAGAAAGTGTTTCTATATTGAAGGATGCTGCTGCGGCCATTTATGGAATTTTGGGTGCCAATGGGGTGGTGGTGGTGAAAACCAAAAGAGGGAAGCCTGGATCGGCTAAAATCAGTTATAGTGGTTCTTACGGGATTACCGACGCGACAATGCTTCCAAAAATGATGAACGGTTTGCAGCAGGCTATTTATCTGAATGATTATACCCAGGCCAAGAATGGTTTTATAGTGAAACCAAATGGAGACTATACCAATCCGTCCAATGGAACGACGACCAGGATTGCAAGTTACTATAGTCCGGATGAACTGGATTATTTTAGTAAGAACAGCAGGAACTATCTTGAGGATGCCTGGCAGTCATCTTATATTACCAGGCATGCTTTAAATGTAAGTGGTGGTACAGAAAAAGCCACTTATTTTGCAGGGGGTAGTTATACACAGCAGAACTCTAACTTTAAAGGGGTAAATACAAATAAGCTAACATTTAGAGCCAGTACTGATGCAAAAGTGGCTAATGGCTTAAAAGTTGGTGTATCTGTAAGTGGTGATTTGGGTTACAATAAAAGGTATTATTTTAAGCAAGGTTCTGAAAGTCTGGATAATGACTTTAAGTCTTTGTTGTCTTCCCCACAATTTGTTCCTTTTTATGTGAATGGGTTACCTGTTTTACAAGCTCCAAACACAGGTACAGTTGAAGGGGCTAACTTCTTTGAAGTTCAAAGGTTAAACAATTATACCTTGCAGAACAGTACGGTGGTGAATATCCAAACCAGTGCTGAATATGAAGTGCCGTTTGTAAAGGGGCTTAAAGCCAGTCTGAATTATAACAGGAACATCAATAGCGATTTTAGTAAACAATATGGCACCCGTTATAATCTGTACCAGTTTGAAGGTCTTGGAGAAAACAAGCACATTGTTGGTGGTGCTGTTACCAATATTATATCGGCCAAAAATGGCGATATTGTTAGGTTTACACCTGGAAGGACAGATATTTATCAATTGAATGGTGTACTGAATTATGCTCGTTCTTTTGGTAAACATGATCTGTCTGCAATTGCACTCTTTGAACAGAGACACGTGAGTGGTGAGAGTATTGCTGCATCCAGAGAAGGTGTTCTGGTCGGGGGTTATGACAATATGAACTTTGCAACGGGAGCACAGGCCACTGATCAATCTACCCGGGTATCTGAATTTGGACGCTTAGCGTATGCAGGGCGTTTAAATTATGCTTATGCCAGTAAGTATCTTGCAGAGTTTTCTTTACGCGCAGATGCCAATAATAATTTTGCACCCGGTAAGCAATGGGGATATTTTCCTTCAGGCTCACTTGGCTGGGTAATGTCTGAAGAAGACTTCTTTAAAAAGAATGTTAAATTTGTGAATTTCTTAAAAATAAGAGGCTCTTTAGGTTTATTGGGGAATGACAGTTCAAAACCCTATTTATATCAGGAGAATTATAAACTGGAAACTGGAAAAGGAGCTGTGTTTGGTGGAAATAATGACCGGGGAAATACCTTTGCTCCTAATGTTATCATTGCGAATGCAAATACGACCTGGGATAGTAATTTAAGCTCAAATTTAGGAATAGATGCGCAGTTCTTAAGTAGCCGACTGTCATTAACAGCAGATGGTTTTTTTGCTCATCGTTACAATATGTTGTCGGCTTTAACGTCTTCGGTTGCAGTGACTATTGGTGCAAGTCCTCCAACTGAAAATTTCGCAAAGGTCAATACGTTTGGATATGAGATCTCCCTGGGCTGGAAGGATAAAATTGGCCAGAATTTTACTTATAACTTTAGTCCTTTCTTTGCCTGGAATGATAATAAACTGTTGCTGGCAGATCAGCCGCTCGGAAATATAGGGACTTATCTGGATATCAATGGATATTCGAGTGACAGGGGAGTGTTCGGACAGCATTATTTAGGAATGTTCAGAACGCAGGCAGAAGCAGATGCTTATGCTGCGGCAAATCCTGGTTATACTGTTTACGGACAAAAGCCAATGGCCGGAATGCTTTACTATAAGGATGTAAGAGGGCCCAAAGTAAATGGTGTATACACAGGTCCTGATGGAAAGATTGATGATAATGATATGGATTATCTGACACCTAAGTCGAGTAATCATTATAACCTGGGCTTAAATTTTGGCGGTGGCTATAAGGGACTTAGTTTGAATGTAACGATGGGGATGTCGTTTGGCGGGCAGGATATGGTAGAAGGTGATGCGAGAAAGCTGGCAACCAGTACAGTGAACCGACCGGAATTCTGGTCTGATCACTGGACACCAGAAAATATCAATGCCAAATACCCAAGTCCATTTTACACGTCTACATATGACTTGAATTCTTCCTTCTGGTATGTGAGTTCTTTTACTTTTAGGGTAAGCGCAATCAACCTTTCCTATAACTTTCCTTCCTCAATAACAACTAAAATGGGTATTGGCAGTTTGAAAGCTTATATGGTGGCCACAAATCCGATCAATTTCTATAATCCATATACCTACCGAGATAATGCGACTTCTTATAATGTTTATCCTAATCTTCAGTCGTTCTCATTCGGTTTAAATGTTGGCTTCTAATTCTTTGAAAATGAAATTAAATAGAATAATAGTTGGAATATTGCTGGTTGCTATTGGATCGGGTAGCTGTAAAAAGGTACTGGATAATGTAGATAAAAATTATGCGGTTGATAATCAGATTTTTAATGATTCTACATTGGCGGTTCTAAACTTGAATTATTTGTATGATCAGAATATGCCTTCATGGGCTGGTGTAAGTTCAGTAAGTGCGCTTCCAAATCCAACAGGTTTGTCTGATGAAGGCTATAATGACAATAAGTTTTTTAGGGGAACCTTATCAAATAACGATGTTGGGGACATTGGTACAGCCGTAAGTATTTCAAATAATTACGGGAAAATTCGTTTAATCAATACCTTTATCAGGGATCTGAACAATGGAACTCTGCCCATCGGAGCAAAAAGAAGGCTGGCCGCTCAGGCACTTTTTTTAAGAGCTTTCCGGTATTTTGATCTTATCAGGCTGTATGGGGGCGTACCGCTTGTTCTTACACCTATGGAAGCTGTAGGAACAGAAGCAAAAGATGCTGCGCTTATTCCAAGGAACAAAACATCAGACTGTGTGAAGCAAATTGTGAATGATCTGGATAGCGGAATTAAATATTTGCCGAAAAAATGGCTTTCCTCTTCGCAGGACTGGGGAAGGATAACAGCAGGTGCTGCCGCGGCTTTTAAAGCTCGGGTTTTACTTACCTGGGCCAGTCCTCAATTTGTTACTGATGGGCCAAGTGATCCTGCAAATCCTGCAAGTATTCCGGAAAGATGGGAGGCCGCTTATCAGGCGAGTATAGCTGCAGTGGATCTTCTTTCATCAAACTGGAGGCTAAACGATTCCTATGAGAATATGTGGTTTACAGAAGTGAACAATCCGGAAGCGGTTTTGGTTACTGGTTATAACAATTTGACAACATCAACCAGTAAGAATAACGGATACGATAATTCTGCCAGACCATCTTATTTGGGAAACAATGGCGGTGGGAGTTATCAGCCCACCTGGGAAATGGTTAAAGCCTATCCTATGCTTGATGGAAAAGCCCCTGGAAAATCTGTAAAATATGCTTACTCGGATCAGAACTTTTATAAAAACCGCGATCCAAGATTTGATAAGACCATTGCTTATAATGGGGCAACCTGGTTCATAAATAACAACCAAAACTACAGGCTATGGACTTATTTTTCTAACAGCAAAACTGTAGAACCAGGAACAGCCAGTACAACTGGATTTTATTGCCGTAAAGCTATTGATCCGACGGCTTCGCCAAGTAATGTACCTTTTTCAGGTACTGATTGGATGGAAATACGCTATGCCGAAGTATTGTTAAACCTGGCCGAATCTGCTGCTGCAACTGGTCGGGACAGGGAGGCTTATGACAATTTAGTCCTCATTCGTAAAAGAGCAGGTATTGAAGCTGGTGCAGATAATATGTATGGTTTAGATAATGGTTTGACGGGGGCTGCATTAATTAATGCGGTGATGTATGAAAGGCAAATTGAATTTGCATTTGAAGGCAAACGCTTCTGGGATTTAAGAAGAAGAAAACTATTTTCAACCATATTGAATGGTAAAGTGAGAACTGGCAGGCAATTTAACCTGTTAAACGGTGCGCCAGCCGGTCTTTCCACTTCGCCCTTTAGTGGAAGGGATGGACTGAGCCCAGATCAAGCCTATGTCTATTTCGATATTGTCGAAAAAACGCTCGATAACGGGTATACGATCAATTGGAAGAATGAATATTATTTCTTTGGAATACCAACATCTTCTATAACGAACAATCCTAAGATTGAACAAAATAAAGGCTGGGGAGGTACCTTTGACCCGCTTCAGTAACAAAAGAAACTTTGGTTAGTAATACAGGCGCTCTCACACGTTCTTTATTTGGTTAGATAGATATCCCGTTGCTGATTAAGGCAACTATCGGCAGCGGGAATTTATTCTTTCAAATTTCATTTTTTTAACTTAAATAGATTCATTTGACATAAAACCATATACCAAACAGCTGGATTTGATGAATTACCCATTTTTGCACCACTAGAGCCGAGAACCAGCAGTTCTATAAAATGATCATCCTTAGTTAACAAGCGACATCAGCATCCCAGCTCAACTAATTAACCTTTTATAAACCAACAAACCAAGTATGAATTTTAAACTTTTACGAACGTTAAAAGCGGGCATCATTTTGTCTCTGTTTTTCTGTGCGGCTTCCTATGCGCAAGTGAAGAAAATTACAGGTAAGGTGACCGACAACAGCGATGGCGGGCCTATGCCTGGTGTCAATGTGAGCATTAAAGGGAAACCTAGCAATGTGAGTACCAACTCTGAAGGAGTGTACACGATCCAGGCAGATCCTGTAACCGATGCACTTGTCTTTTCTTATATTGGTTATACCAGACAAACCATTGTTTTGGATGGTAAACTGACCTTGAACGTAGCGCTTGCTTCCAATAACAAAGATCTGGATGAAGTGGTGGTGGTGGGGTATGGTACGAAAAAGAAATCGGAAATATTAGGATCAGTAGCCAATATCAAAGCAGAAGATATACAAGATTTGCCTGTGCCAAATATAGCTGCAGCGCTGAGAAACCGAATTCCTGGAGTAGGTGTTAATACAGTTTCGGGTAAGCCCGGGTCCTCCATTACGATCAACATCAGGAATTCTACAGTATCCGACCAGGCAAAAGCCAATGGTGTAACCAGTGAACCTTTGTATGTTATTGACGGAATTACGGTGACTCGTGATGATTTTGATGCACTTGACCTGAATATGGTGGAGGATATTTCCTTCCTGAAAGATGCTTCTGCAGCTATATATGGGGCGTCAGGAGCCAAAGGAGTTGTATTGGTCACTACTAAAAAAGGTCGAAGGGGGAAACCTCAGATTAGTTATACCGGATTTAGAGGGGTATCTGATAATGCCACAAAAGTAGATATGCTATCTGCCTATGAACACGCAACATTATTGAATGATGGTTATCGTATAGCCAATGAAAATTCATCTAAATTCTTTTCTTCTGCAGATTTGGAAAGATTGAAAAACAGTAATATAAAAGGATGGTTTGATGAATTGTGGCAGGCCTCTGCAGTAAACCGACATAACATTAACGTTTCTGGTGGTTCTGATGCCATTACCTTTTTTGCTGGTGGTAACTATTATGATGAATCTGGAAATTACGGGGGAATTAAATATAGTAAATATGCTTTCCGCTCGGGAATGAATGCTAAGATTATGGACGGTCTGACCGCCCAGGTTACTTTGAATGCCGATTTTTCGAAAAAGACCAGCGATACTTATAAAAATGGGGGAGAGAATGACCAGGCTTTTTTTCAACAGCTCATCACCACGCCTTTGTGGGTACCCATACAAATTAATGGCTTGCCAGTAAATTACAACAACAATACCAATCCGCTCGCTGTGGTCAATTCTGGAAATAACATTTGGGATAAATCGCAGGGACTTGCGTTAAATGCTTCTATAGATTATAAACCTAAATTCCTGCCGGGCCTGAGCGCAAGAATTCAGTTTGGCAAAAACAACCGGAGTGGAAGTAGCGGGCAGTATGTGCCGCCGTACAGCGTTTACAATTTTAAAATGACGGGTCAGAACAACTTATTGTTCACCGATGAGGTGATCAGTACGACAACTGCTGTAGGGCTTTCCAATACCCAGTTGAGCTCGGGAACCAGTCTAAGTTCAAGTTATCAGGCTATTGCCGCGTTGAATTACGAAAAGACGATTGGCAAGCATAATTTTAGTATTATGGCCGCCTTTGATCAATCGGAAAACAACAGCGAGAGTTTGGGTATTTATTGGAGAAATCAGATTCTGCCGAATGTTGATGAACACTGGGCCTTTGACCAGTCAACGCTGACATTGCAAAACAGAACTTTTAATGAAGCTGTTCAACGGTCCTACATCAGCCGGTTTGACTATGACTTTGAGAAAAGGTACTTCCTGGAAGCCATAGCGCGTATGGATGCATCGTCGAATTTTGCTCCGGGTAATCGTTGGGGCCTTTTTCCAAGTGTGGGCTTAGGATGGGTGGTAAGCGAGGAAAAGTTCTTCAAAGAAAATATAAAATTTGTAAACCGCTTAAAACTTAAAGCCAATTATGGTTTAGTTGGAGAGAGCAGGGTAGGTGCGCGGTTATGGCAATATAGGTACAATGTAGATCCAAATGGTTATTTGTACGGGGAAAGCCTTACGGCCGGAGTAAATCCTTCTATAATGCCAAACAAGGACATTACCTGGGAAAAATCAAGAACAATGAATCTGGGCCTGGAAGCTTCTATGTTAAACAATAAGCTCAATTTTTCCTACGAGTTCTACCACCGGTTTTCTTACGATATGTTTGATAAGGGAAATAATGAAAATTTTCCAATGTACGCTGGTTTTGAAGCGCCATTGCTAAACTATCAGGAGCAAACCAGCTGGGGATCGGAATTTAGTATTGGTTACCGTACAAATATCAGTACCGATTGGAAGTTTAGTGCTGATGTGATGTTTGGGTTTTCTAACAGCCGCATTGACAGAATGTTCTATAACTGTCTCTTATACACATCTGACGCTGCCGACGAACGTTAGCCGGTGTAGGTCTCGGGGGGGGGCGGAGGATTGGAAGGGGGGGGGGGGGGGGGGGGGGGGGGGGGGGGGGGGGGGGGGGGGGGGGGGGGGGGGGGGGGGGGGGGGGGGGGGGGGGGGGGGGGGGGGGGGGGGGGGGG
>NZ_JAELTV010000226.1 GCF_016429005.1 Pedobacter sp. ASV19 | reverse complement strand
AGAATTAAATACTAAATTTGAACAACAAGTAAGAACCCTAACAGGAGAAAAAATCACCATGGGAATTATAGAAACAGAAAAAATGCTCAATATTGAAGAGGGAAAAGAGATTGGGATGGAGATTGGCGCAAAGAATACTAAGCTACAAGAACGGGAAATACTCGTAAAGAAACTAATCGTAAAACTAGCCTTTACAGATCAGCAAGCGGCAGATTTTGCAGAAGTATCCCTTTCCTTCGTAAAGAAAATCCGTACCCAACTAGAAAAAAGTACCAATTAGAAGACCTTCTCTTTCAACACCCAATCCGGTCTGCACCCAGGAAAATATGTTTTACTGAGGCGAACCTCAGAATCTGCAAGATTCAGAGAGCCCGGTAAAACATATTTTCACCCCCTCGGAGACCACAATAGAAATTTGGTACAGAAAATATCTAAAAACAAAAAAGCTCCTAGTTTTCACTAGAAGCTTTAAAAAGCAAAGGTTTGCAGGTAGAATTCAAAATAGTTTACAATTTATCAAGTATTGCTTCCAATGCCTTTATATTCAAATCCCTGCCTACGATCTTTCCTGCAGGATCAACCAGCACGGTAGTCGGATATTTACTGATCGCGAACTGTTTTAAGGAAACACTTTTATTTTCCTGCTCGTCGATCACCTGCAGCCAAGGCAGTTTTTCCTTTTCGAGGTCCTTAAGCCAGGCTGTCTTGCTGTTTTCTGTTGCAAGCCCTAAAATTTCAAATCCTTTATCATGATAAGCAGCGTACAATTTCCTCAGTTCCTTAAATGCTGTATGACAAGGTCCGCACCAGCTGCCCCAGAAATCGATCAGCACATATTTACCTTTCAGCGATGAAAATTTAAACGGCTGGTCTTTGGGGTCATTTAAAGTAAAATCTTCTATAAAATTGCCTATGGCAGATTTTTTACGGCCATTGATCTGGCCCAGTAAATTGCGGCCAAAATAATTATCCAGTACAGCGGGAGACAGTTTTTTGGTCAGTTCTTCAGCAGCAGGCAAATCCAGGCTTTCTGCAGCGCCCTGCATGATCAGTACCGACGCGAAAGAATTCGGGTTCGCATTTACAGTGCTAATCAGTTTTTCTTTGACCAGGGCATTATAAGCTGTCTTTCCTTTGCTATACTCTGCAATCATGTCTTTATGCTTTTGCTCGGTAGTGTCCCGTTTCGAATTATAGAGATAATCCTTGCCATATTTAGCAATCAGGTCAGTCATCAGTTTTTCATAAACCGGCTCCGTGGCTTTTGCAAACGCATCATAAATAAAAAAGCTCTTACTTCCCTTTACTTCTGACCGGTCAAAACGCAGCATATCAGCTTTAATACTCATTTCCGAAGCTTGTTCAAAAGGAATAACCAAAACGGAATAATCACCGGTTGTCCTTTTCTCATAGCCGCTATAAAAGGCGTATTCGCTCGCTTCAGTAAAGGGCTGGGTGAAAGCAAAAGTACCATTGGTAATTTTCGCGCTGTCCCTCACCATTTTTGGCTGGTTAGCAAAAAGGTAAACGTACTCTCCGTTGTATTTGGCATCAGCCTTTCCTTTAAAAACAACTTTTTTTGCTGCAGCTGGGCTTTGTGCCGCTGCATTCATGCCTGATCCTGCTGCCAGGATCAGGGCTAATGTATATAGGGGTTTAAACATAAAATTTAAAATTAATCTACCGGGTTTTGTTCAAGTAAGCCATTCGCATTGAGCTCAGTGATAGGAATAGGAAGTGTGAAAGAAAAAACAGATTTAACATTTGGTCTCAGTACCTGCAAAGTTTTAAGAGGAAGCCTGCGCATGGCAAACCAGTCCAGTCCGCTTTCCTGCAAAAAATTCTTCCTTACTTCCTGCACAACCAATAACTGCACCGCTTCCGGAGTAGTAGCTGCCTCTACCTCCGAAAACTCAGTGATCCCTGCACATTTCAATACCGTTTCCAAACGTGATTTAGCGGTACTTAGGTCAGCTCCTGATAAAGCAATAGCCTCAGCCTGTGTTAAATAAGCCTCAGTTAAGCGAAAAGCATAAGTGTTATTCACTAAAGCTGTCCTTACTGGTTTTATTGCAGGTCCTGAATAAAACTTGGTAATAGAAGGCAGGGTCCCATTTATATTTTTTGCATCCTTATACATCCAGGCCTTTCTCGGATCATTGTCTAACAAAGCTTTTAAAGCAGGGGTCGCATAATAATCTACACTGGTATTATTCAGGTAAAACTTCCAGTTCTCATTAGGAAAAGGTTGTACAGACATCATGACTTCCTGACTTGTAAAACCCTTTACCAAAAACAGGTCTGCTAAATTTGCTTCCAGCCTGAATTTGCTGTTTTTAATAATATCTTCAGTTATACTGATCACCTGGTTATAATCGCCTGCTGCCCCCCTGTTGATCAACACCCTTGCTTTAAGCATTTTGGCTACCCAGGAGTTCACGTAATGAAGCTGACTATTGGAAGACGGCAAAGCAGCGATCGCCTCATCCAGATCTTTTAATATGGCATCATAAGTAGCTGCAACCGTACTTCTGGGTAATCTGACATCTTCGGAAGAAACAAATTCATTTCTTAATATAATTCCATATTTACTCTGCATATCATAATACTGGCCAAAATAAAGGAGCAGATCAGCATTAGCAAAAGCACGCAGAAACTTCGCTTCTCCAATCATTTGCTTTTTCCGTTCTGCGGGAATATTGCCTGCCGGTTCTACATTCTTCAGAAAACCATTAGCCGCGTTTACAAGAGTATAACCATATTTCCATTTGCTGGCAATGACCGGGCTGGAATTGCGGTAAGCCATATTCATGAATCCATCCTGACCATAAGAATAAGCCAATGATCCGGAGAGCTCTGAGGCCAGAATGTCATTCACTGAAATCCATTTAACAGATTCTACACTGCTGTAATCCGTGCCTACGTTTGCAAAGGCATAATAAACACCGTTTAATACCGTCTCGGCACTTTTAAGGTCAATAATTACATTGCCATCTACTAACTTATTGGTTGGAAAAACATTCAATTGTTTTTTACATGAAAAGAATGTGCCTATTAACAATAGCAGTAGTGATAATTTGAATTGTATATATTTCATCTCAATATTATATGTTAAAACCCAAGTTTAAATCCTAGTGAAAATGTGCGCACCACAGGATAATTGCTTACATCGAAATAGCCTCCGCCCACACTATAGGTATCATTGGTTGTCTCAGGATCATTTCCCGGGTATTTGGTAATGGTAAACAGGTTCGTAGCCGAAAGATAAATGGAAGCATTTTGCAATCCTGCATATTGCATCCATCTGGCCTTGTTCAACCTGTAATTGAAATTCAGGCTTCTTAATTTGACATAAGAAGAGCTAAAAACATCTATTGTTGAAGGCATAGGCATATTCCCTTCCAGTACCAGACGTTCGCGGTTGGTTTCTGTATTTCCCGGATGGTAGCGGTTCAGCATCAGTGCGTGCGAATTTGAAGTTCCATTAAATTGTCTGCTGCTGATGTGATCGCCCCATAACAATTTGCCGCCCTGAGAAAAGGTAAAGAACAACTGGAGGTCCAGATTTTTATAACTAAACCCTTGGGTAAAACCACCATAGTATTTAGGTGCTGCATTGGCAATAATAGTTTTTGAATCGGCAATTGCAGATTTACTCGCTTTGAAATACTCGTAATCCAGCTGGTACATTGGATCGCCAATACCAAGAAATGGATAAAGCGTTGAATTTGCCGGTCCGAGTTCCTTTTTATAAGCATCCAGTTGTTCCTGGGTTTTAATGATTCCTGTAAAGGTATAGCCAAGGATCATTCCCAAGGGCTTTCCTTCTGCAATCCTGGTATTTTGCCATTCCAAACCAGTCATACTTCCCTGGGGTCCAAGATTAGCTTTCGGATCCAGTTTCGTAACTATCGTTTTATTCCAGGTCACATTAAATGAAGCATTCCACCTGAAATCTTTAGTTCTTACAAGATCACCCTGCAAAGAAAACTCAAATCCCTGGTTTTTAAGGTCGGCCGCATTACTCAATAAGAAAGCATAGGAGCTGCTTGCTGGAACCGGCAAATAAAGCAGAGCCCCATTGGTTCGCTTGTCATAGTAATCGGCTGTAAGCTGTAACCTGTTTTTAAATAAGGAAACATCTAATCCAAGATCCGTAGATTTTGTACTTTCCCATTTGATATTTTCATTTCCCAGCTGTGTAGGAATTAAAGCGTTTGCCCCCGCATAGGCCTTCGGCGTATACAAAGTGCGGTACATCTGGTCGCCTATGTTCTGACTTCCAGTTAATCCATAGCTACCTCTTATTTTAAGATCGTCTATCCACTTTACATCTTTCAGAAAGTTCTCTTTTGAGATTCTCCATCCCAAAGCTGCTGACGGGAAGTAACCAAACTTATTGTTGTAACCAAACTTAGAAGAACCATCTGTTCTTCCTGTGAAAGTAAACAGATATTTATCCATCAAAGTATAGTTGGCACGCAGATAAAATGACAACAAATAACTTTGAGGGCTGCTAGGTTCATCACCACGGGTAAACAATGGCGTTATTGCAGAAGAAAGATTGTTTAGCGTATGGTCATTAGGATATCCTGAAGCTGTAGCACTAAAGAAACTGTTTTTTCTGGTCTCATACGAGGTACCGGCCAAAACATTGATCTCATGAATATCAGCTATATTTTTTGTATAGGTAAGGGTATTCTCCAAAAACCAATTGGTCATTCTGCTATTGGAGTTGCTTCCAATACCTGATTTTTCTGTTGCCGGACCAAAATAAGTACCCGTCTGGATAAAACTTGGCATATAAACACGCTGGTTATAGGTCTGCATATTCACAGACACCGTACTTTTAAACTGCAGCGCTTTGGTGATATCGTATAAAGCTGACAACGATCCTAACATACTAAATGTTTTGGCATTGTTGGTGGCCTGTAATAGTCCTACCGGATTTTGAAAGCCCTGGTAATCCTCACCTCCCCGGCCAACAAAACTGGTCGGCATACCGTTTTCATCATAAGGTGCTAAATCGGGGCGTGCCCTTAAGGCTTGTCCATAGGCACCATCCCCAATATTCTGGTCGGTATACCCTAAATTCAAATTGGTGATGAACCTGAATTTACTACCGATCTCATTCTCTAAATTCAACTTACCTGCAATGCGCTGGTAATCCGTTGATTTTACGACCCCCGGGGTTTGGTTAAATGAAACGGAACTGAAATATTTAGATGCAGCGCCACCTCCCTGCACCGAAAGATCTGCATTGTGCGAAACGGTATTCCGCGTTACTTCCTTCAGCCAGTCGGTATTTGCGTTGCCGAAAAAGGTACTCGGATGGTTTAAAATAACGTCTATATTTTCTGGTATATAGTCTTCATCCGGATCTGCCTCTTTCATTAAGTTCTGAGCAGATTCTGTGAGCAACATTTTGTATTGCTCCGCATTTAACAATTTAGGTAATTTGGGTGTAGTGATTGTCGAATAGTAATTTGCGGTGATCTGAGGTTTCATATCTTTTTTACCCCTTTTAGTGGTGATCATCACCACACCATTAGCCGCTTTTGAACCATAAATTGCAGTAGAGGAAGCATCCTTAAGAATACTGATGGATTCGATATCATCTACATTTAAACCGCCAAGACTGTTTAAGCCATTAGTAAAGGCGGTAGATAAACCAGAATTCATACTTCCCATTCCGTTAATTTCATTACCAACCGGACTACCTACATCAAACCCGGGATTGATAAAGTTATTAGATACCTGAACCGGCACACCGTCAATGATGTATAAAGGATCATTGCCGCCCAGCAAAGAGCTGGAGCCTCGTATCCTGATCCGCACCGCACCGCCAGGTGAGCCATCGGCCTTGGTGACCTGTACACCACTCGCTTTACCGGCCAGGGCATTATCGACTGTAGCAAAAGGTGTATCCTTGATATCCGAAGCACTCACTACTGCTACCGAGCCGGTAAGATCTTTTTTTCTGGTGTTGCCATAACCCACTACCACCACCTGGTCAAGACTGGAAGTTTCAGGCTCTAAGGCCAGGTTAACAGTTGTCTGATCGGCAACATTGATTTTTTTCTGCTGGTACCCAATATAGCTGAACACCAGTAAATCGCCCTTATCAGCATCAATGCTGTAAGCTCCGGAATTGTCTGAAATTGCACCCTTACCATTTGTCTTGTTTAAAATGGTTACCCCGGGAATAGGCCTACCTGTCTCATCAGTAATTTTACCTTTAACCGGATTTCTTTGATTAAACAGGCGCAATACTTTATCAGTGAAGGATTCTGGTACGGGTTTCACCACAATATTGTTGCCATTCACAATATTAAAGGTCAATGGGAGTGCTTTAAAGCCGTTGCTGAGTACCTCTTCAATGCTCGCATTTTTCACATTGATACTGATACGCTGCGTATAAACTCCATTATCATAGAGAAACACGTAGCCGGTTTGCTTTTCAATCTCCTTAAAGACTTTCTCAATTGGCACATTCCGTTCCGATAAAGATATCTTTTGGCTGTATCCTACAGCACTCGCCTGCATTAATGTTACAAATAACATCAAGGTGGTAAGTTTCATAACTCTCAATAGTTTTTCGGGGAGCCACGCATCAGGCATAGCTCCGCTTATAAGTTTTAATTTCACTACTTTTGTAATGTTTGGATGAATAAAAAAAATGGTTTAGAAGAATTATTTTTTATACCCTTTTACAGGGGCGGTCCAGATTTTATACGGGGGTGCTGGTAACACCTCCGTAATTTTCCTTTCCCCATAGTCAAATATCAGGTTAGTCTTTTTTTCATATTGTTGGTTGGTTTAAGGTTTAGTAATTATGTTCTTTGGTATTTTTGGTTCTTTTTTTTCCAGGCTAAATTCAAGGCCTAATAATTTAAGTACCTGTAAAGCCTGATGAGCGTTTACATTTCTATAGAGTTTACCCGAAAATTTCCGGTCACCCAGCTGGTCCACAGCAATCACATCCATATCATACCAGCGCGAAAATGTGCGTAAAATAGTCTTCAAATCAGCATCCTTAAAATAAAACAAGCCATTTTTCCAGGCTATAATCTGTTCCAGATCAGCTTGTGCTACCTTGATCTCCGATTTCCCGTCTACAACGGCTTGCTGACCAGGGTTCAGGATCACATTGCCGGCCGCTTTGCTGGCAGACAATAATGAGACTTTTACACTTCCTTCCAGTAATGTGGTTTTTACAGTCCCTTCATCCCCATAACAACTGATGTTAAAATGTGTACCCAGAACCTCCACCTGCTGGTTTTTACTCAGCACCAGGAAAGGAATATTTTTACTTCCATTTGCTGAAACAACCGGCCCCGGCAGCTTAGCTACTTCAAAATAAGCTTCCCCTGATAATTGAACTTTTCGCTCTGACCGGCTAAATTTAGAAGGGAATGTCAGTTTACTCTCTGCATTCAGCCAAACATGGGTACCATCAGGTAAAATAAATTGATAAGTACCACCACGCGGTGTAGATGCGGTCAGCATCATAGTTTCTCCATTTTTCTCTTCAAGTTCAGAATGCGCATCTACCGAACTGCCATCATTATAGGTTAATTGCTTTTCCCCAATCACCAATCCCGTTTTGGTTTCACTTAGCGAAATGGTTTTGCCGCCAGCAAGGCTCAATGTCGCCCTATTACCCCCAGGTTCAGTATGGTTAACAGCTAGTACCACATGCCCGGACTTGCCCCAATACCCCGGTTTATTATAAAAATATAAGCCTGCGCTTAGGGTAATAACAATTGAGGCTGCAATACTTATCTTTTTCCAGAGTTTAATGGTGTGATGTTGTTTAGGGACCTGATTATTCAGGTTGTTTTCAGTATTTAGAGTAGAAAGGCCTTGCAGTGTCTTGTCCCACATACGGTCCGAACCAATGCTATTAAACCGGATCAGCTTCTTTTTCAGCTCTTCTTCATTCATTAAACTGTTAAACAGTAATCGGTTACCCTCATTTTCATTTAACCAGCTATTGAGTTGCTGCTGCCCATTGGCATCCAGCTCGCCTTTAGCATAAGCTGAGAAAAGTAAAGCTCTATCAAATTCCTGTTCAAACATCTGTCTCTTATACACATCTAAAAGGGGGGGGGGGGGGGGGGGGGGGGGGGGGGGGGGGGGGGGGGGGGGGG
>NZ_JAELTV010000225.1 GCF_016429005.1 Pedobacter sp. ASV19 | reverse complement strand
CCCCCCCCCCCCCCCCCCCCCCCCCCCCCCCCCCCCCCCCCCCCCCCCCCCCTTTTTCAAGCAGAAGACGGCATACGCGATAGAGCTGCCTGTCTCGTGGGCTCGGAGATGTGTATAAGAGACAGATTCTGAATTGGGGAACAGAAAATACCCTGCATCCAGAAAATACAATTAGAAGTAAAAAAAGGAATAAGTAGTTTGGTTGTAGGTTCATCGTGAATGGTTTGAATACTAGGTAATGGCGTGTATAACCTTAAAAAGGGTGAAAGAAAAATAATTTTATTTTTCTTTCACCCTTTTTTTAATTCCGATTGCCTTAAGGATTATTGATAAACCTTAAACCTCTTTATGAACCTAAAGAACCACTCCAATGCAATACGGATGCTGGCGCTTGCTGCCCTTCTTTTTTCGGGGGCGGAGCAGGCTGCCCTGGCGCAATCTATAGACACAAATATTACAGCCATTCAAAAAATGACCATAAAGGCTGTGGTCAAAAAGCTTGAAAAAGACCATGTAAAACCCAAAGCAATTGATGATGATTTTTCAAAATCCATATGGAAAAAATACCTGGAGAGTTTAGATCCAAATAAGGATGTATTGCTGCAGAGCGATTTTCAGGATTTAAAAAAATATGAGATGAACATTGACAATGAACTTCATGAGGGAAGTGTTGATTTCTTTGCTGCGGCTTATCAAATTTTTCATAAGAGACTACTGGAAGCACAGGCAGGTTATAAAAAGATCCTGGAGCGGCCTATGAACTTTAATAAAAATGAGACGGTTCAGATGAATGGAAGTTTATTGGATTATCCTGCCAGTAAAGCTGCGCTGGAAAAAGTATGGCAAAAAAGGGCTAAATATTTTGTGCTGAAAAAAATGATTGATCTGGACAGCAGTAAAGTCAATAACCCTGCACTGGAAAAACAAGCACGCTTAAAGGTGGATAAATGGCTGGGGAATGTTTTTAAGAACCTGACCGGTTCGTCTGCTTTAAATGAACGGTTTAGCCAATATGTAAATACAATTACGATGGAGGTAGATCCTCATACTTCTTATTTTGCTCCGGTTAAAGCGAGAAGTGTAAATAATGATATGGCGAAGCGTTTTTTTGGCATTGGACTGGAACTACAGGATAAGGAGGGTGATGTGTTCATCAAATCGCTCAGACCGGGTGGTGTAGCCATCAAAAGTGGTCTGGTGGATATCAATGACCGTATTTTACGTATTAGTGATACTAAAGGCGTAATGGTTGATATTGCCGGAATCCCGATTACCGAAGTTGCCGACCTGATCAGGGGAGACAAAGATACTGAAGTATCTTTAGATTTACTGAAAAGCAGTGGCCAGGAGAAAACGGTCTCTTTAAAGCGGGCCGAAATTAAAGATGAAGAAGGAAGGGCCAGAAGCGCTGTTATTGAGAAGAATGGTCTGAAAATCGGTTATATTTATTTACAGGAATTTTATGCAGATGTAACCAATCCTGCGGGGTTCCACTGTGCAGAAGATGTAGGCAGGGAGTTGCTGAAACTGAAAGCACAACATGTGAAAGGTGTTATTGTAGATTTGAGAAATAATGGTGGAGGTTCTTTGGATGAGGTGGTAAAGATGAGTGGTTATTTTCTGGGTAGCGGGCCAAAAGTTCAGACCAGGGATGGAAACGGAATAAAAATTTATACAAGTAGGGAAGCTTCTATATATGATGGGCCTCTTGCAGTAATGATCAATGAACAGAGTGCCTCGGCTTCAGAAATATTTTCGGCCGCGATTCAGGATTATAAACGGGGGATCATTATTGGCAGCCAATCCAGTTATGGAAAGGGAACAGCGCAAGGTACCTTGCCTATGGGTAAAATGGGAGACCAGGCAAAGGGAATACCAGATTTGAGTTTTGGATCGCTACGGCTTACCCAATTCCAGTTTTATCGAGTTAATGGGGCTTCTACACAGCTAAGGGGTGTAAAAGCAGATGTAGTATTGCCGGGGAAGCTTGCTTATTTAAAAATTAGGGAGAAAGATAACTCAACAGCATTAAGTTGGGACAGTATCCCTGCTGCTAATTATTCTGAATTTAATAAACCATTAATTTGGAATAATATTCTAAATTTAGCTAATAAAGCTATTGGTCGCGACGAACAATTTAAAACGATAGATGAAAACAGCAAACTCCTGGAACAACACCAATGGGATCCGGTGGATTTAATTAGTGGGAAATTTATCCAGCAACAGCATCAGCTTTTGGCTTATACCAAAAAAATTGATCAAACTGCTCAGCTGGCCGATGACAAGAAGTTAAAGGTAATCGGTACAATGGATAACAGTAGTGCTGTTGAAAATGAATGGTATACAAAATGGTTAAATACGCTCTCAACAGATCTGTACCTTGACAAAGGTTTGGACGTAATACGTGTAATGAATCAAAAAATGTAAAAGATAAGGCTGATGGCAGAACTTTCAAAGATAGAACCCTTGTTTCGTGAACATTATTCTTTTTTATGTTCGGTTGCTTATGAAGTAGTGGAAGATGAAGAGACTGCCAAAGATATTGTCCAGAATTTTTTTCTGTATTGTCTGGATAGGATCGCCTCACTGGATATCCACGGGAGTTTCAAAAGTTATGCGTTCAGAGCAGTAAGAAATGCTTCGCTGAGCTATAGAAAAAAGTCTAAAAAAGTAGATTATAATGATGATCTGCTCAAGCAAACCGGGGCGAATTTAGCTTGTATACTGGAAGATGATAGGGAAGAAAATGAAATTGCCCGAGACCTGGTCCTGTGGCAGATTATAGGTCAGATGCCGGAAAAGAGAAGGCATATCTTTTTGCTGAGCAATAAAGAAGGATTAAAGTATACCGAAATTGCGGCACAACTGGATATTTCTGTGAATACGGTAAAAACACATATCAAATTATCATATGAGTTTTTAAGACGCGAATGCAGATCGCTGATCAGGATAGTGATTTTAATTTACATGTGGATAGGATTATATTAACAGAGCTATGGATCAGGAAGAAAAAATGAATTGGGAAAAGCTGTTAAAGCACCTTGACGGCCATCAGAATGATGGACAGGCCGATGAAGAATTGAATCAGGAGGAGCTCGACATGCTGCTGCTGGCAGAAGAAACAAATATGAGTTTAAATAGAACAGACCCAGAAATGAAATTTCCGGTGCAAGCTGGCTGGGAAGAGTTAGAGGTAAGATATAGAGAAAAAAACAGGAAAGAGGGCGTAAAGATTAGCGATAGGAGACCTAATTGGTTTATGGCAGCAGCAGCTGTGCTTGCTTGTGTGCTTGGATCGGTCTGGTGGTTGTCTATGCGACCTGGAGATTCTTCCAAAAATGTACCTGCTATGACTATAACAGGTATTAAATTGACCCTGGAGAACGGAAAGACGGTTGCGCTGGACAAGAAAGAAGCTCCGGCCCTAAAATCTGCAGGAGCTGCTCTGAATGGCGGTACGCTTGTTTATAAGAAAGAAACGGCCTTGCCGAAAGAAAAGGAAGACCCGGTTAGTATGAATGTACTTGAAGTACCTTTTGGTAAACAAACCAAGGTGGAGCTGGGGGATGGCACGGCGATATGGGTAAACTCGGGATCGAAATTGACCTATCCAAGTCATTTTCCAGCCTCCAAAAGGGAGGTGATCTTAGAGGGTGAGGCCTTTTTTGACGTAAGCCATAATGTGCACAGGCCTTTTATTGTACATGTAAAAGGGTTGAATGTACAGGTATTGGGTACCGCATTTAACATCAATTCTTTCGGGCCGGCGGTACAGACTGCATTGGTAAGAGGCAAGGTTGGTTTGGAAGCGGGAAATCAGTCTATTATTTTGATGCCTGGTGAGCTGGGTTCTTATACCAGGGCGGGTGGAACATTATCTAAAGCTGAAGCTGATTTAAAATTATATACGGCGTGGAAAGATGGTGAGATTTATTTTGACAACAGCAGTCTGGCCGAAATTGCCTTCCGTTTGGAAAGGGAGTATAACCTCCATTTCAGTTTTGAGGATGCGGCACTTAAGAATTTGCATTTTATGGTAGATATGCCTAAAACAGGAGATGATATTCAACAAGTGCTTAAGAACATCAGGTTGAGTACCAATGAAGTAGACTTTGTGGTGAAAGGAAATGTGGTTGAAGTAAAACGACGAAATTAAGTTATTGTACTTTATTTAAAAAAGGGTGAAAATAATTTCAAATTGTTTTCACCCTTTTTGATAGATGCGATGACTATATATAAAACCAACCACCTAAACCAATGAGCAAAATAAAATTACTCTTATTGCGTGTAAATATCTTTTGCCTTGATTCAAAAATATAAGTATGACCAGGTTCCCTAGACAGTTTATACTTCTCGTTTACTTTCTGTTGTGTATTGGCTATGTTCATGCACAGCAGAAATCTTTATTCGATCCGCAGGAAAGTTTTAAGCAGGTGAATTATCCTGCAGGAAACCTTGTGAGGACCGCATCGGGAAAACCGGGGGCACAATATTGGCAGAACCGCGCAGATTACAAGATTTCTGCTCGTTTTGATACTTTGTCCCGGCAACTTCGGGCCACAGAGGAATTAATCTATTTTAATGGTAGCCCAGATGTTTTATCGGAGGTATGGCTGCTGTTAGGGCAGAACCGCTTTCGTAAAGATTCCAGGAGTACCGCAACAACCCTATTAGAAGACAGCCGCTTTGGAATCAAAGAGTTTACCGATGGCTTTGTACTGGAAAAAGTGATGGTCAAAAATAAGAAAACTGGGGTATGGAATAAAGCAGACGTTAAGGTTATGAATGATCAGCTTAAGATGATGCTGCCTGAAGCTTTAAAGGGGAAGGATGACATTACTTTAAGGATAGACTATCATTTTATATTACCCAAAAACGGCTCTGATTTTATGGGCGTTTTACCAACTGCAAATGGTACAATCTTTCAGTTCTCTGCCTGGTTCCCCAGGGTAGCCGTTTATGATGATATAGAGGGTTGGAATACGGCCAATTCCGGATACTACATAGAACCTGGAAAACTGGATTATAAAATTACGGTACCTTCAGAATGTATTGTTCAGGGTACCGGAAAACTCCTTAACCCGGAGCAGGTTTTAACCAAAGTACAGTTGCTCCGCCTGCGTGCTGCAGAAAATAGTAATGAAACTGTTCAGATACGCACGGCGAAAGAAGTGACTATGGCTTCGTCAAGACCAGGTCCAGGCCTGCTGACCTGGCATTTTAGTGCGGATCATTCCGGAGATGGATTGTTTGCTGTTTCCAGGTCTTTCATCTGGGATGCGGTGAAAGTGGACCTGCCTGATAAAGAAACTGCTTTGGCCATGTCTTTATACCCTGTTGAAAGTAATTATGCAGTCTGGCAGAAATCAGCACAAACGATGAAGCAAGTATTGGAAAGTTATTCCAGATTATGGTGCCCGTATCCTTACAAAACTGCGGTGAATATTGCAGGTTCTGTTACGGGAATTGGAGGGCCGGGAACAAGTTTTATTCAATACCAGTCAAAAGGTATGGCCAATGGAGTATGGTCTAAGCTTAACCACGAGCTGGGGCATAACTGGTTTAATATGATGATTGCCGGCAATGGGAGACAGGCCTGGATGGTTGAGGGATTAAACTCTTTCATCAATCATATTAATGGAAAGGTACTTCGGGGTGAAACTGCTTTTACCATACCGGATGCAGTTAACTGGCTTGGAAAAGCTGATCCAAACCAATGTGCAGCAACACCTTACGAACTGATGCTCTATGAAAATTTCGCCCTTCTTGCCTATGTAAAACCAGCTGTTGCGCTCAACTTGCTGAGAACGGAAGTTTTGGGAGCCAGACGTTTTGATGCGGCGTTCCGGACTTTCGTTCAGGTCTGGAAATTTAAACATCCCAGTCCATCCGATTTCTTCAGGTGCATGGAGAAGGAAAGTGGTGAGAACCTCAGCTGGTTTTGGCAAAGCTGGTTTCTGAATGACTGGACCTTAGATCAATCTGTGGAAAGCGTGAAGTATGTAGATGGACTGCCAGAAAAGGGAGTGAATATTAAGCTGGTTAACAGAGGTGAGATGGTGATGCCCGCAGTAGTGGAGATTGTGGAATCTAATGGCCAGGTGAACCGGGCAAATTTACCTGCTGAGATCTGGCAAAAGGGAGGGGACTGGACTTTCCATTATCCTTCAACCAGCGCTGTTATTTCAGTAAAACTTGATCCTGATCATAACCTTCCTGACCGCGACTTAAGCAACAATTTCTGGCATGAAACGGCCAATAATATAACTCAACCGAATACTAAATAAATCTAAAAAACCAACCGACAATGAAAAAAACAATTTTAACCATTTGTAGCCTGGCCATGGGTACATTGAGCCTTTTTGCACAGGGAAAATTAGAACTGACGGCAAATTTACCGGGCCTTACTGAAAACACGGTTGTATATTTATGGAACCCTATAGATAAAATATCAGACTCTACCTATGTGAAAAACCATAGCTTTTCTTTCTCCAGGGAGATGAATGGAGGTGGTAGTATTTTTATTTTACAAGCCGGTATCGGAGATCAACAGGCATCAGGGTTTGCAATACCTATTTATTTGGAAGCTGGAAAAATAAATTTTTCCGGAACGGCCAAAGGGTTTGATTTTGCAAATATGCATGGAGATGCTTTTGTTAAAGAATGGGTGGATATGAACCGCATATTAGCTCCTGCAATGGAAGACTATAAGGCCGCAGAAGCTCTGGAAACAAGTATTATACAAGCGAATCAAATTGGGGATGAAGATGCTGTAAAATCTTTGACAGCTCAAAAAACTGTATTGGTACAAAAAGCTTCAGCCAGCTTTAGACGATATTTAGATGAACATTTGAGTTCAGGACCCTCAGCATATGTATTGAATGCCCTTCTTGCTCCAATAATGAGCAATGATGAGCAGTTAAATTACCTGAATAAATTTACCGGAAATGCAAAAAACAACCAGATATCAGCTATGATGCTTTCTGGTTTGACCGGAATGAAAACCCAATGGACTGGTCAACAGGCCCCGAATTTTACCCAGCCTGATGTAAACGGTAAAATGGTTTCTTTAGCAGATTTTAAAGGGAAATACGTATTGGTTGATTTTTGGGCCAGCTGGTGCACGCCTTGTCTTTCTGAACTGGACGAGCTGAAGTCGGTGTATGCCAAGTACAAAGACAAGAACTTTACAATTTTAAGTGTATCGCTGGATAAGGACAAAGAGAAATGGCTTGGATCTATTGCACATGAACAATTGCCATGGACCCAGCTATCAGATTTAAAGGCTGACAAAAATGAAGCTGCCCAGATTTATAAAGTTTTAGGTATCCCTGCAAATTTTCTTGTTGATCCGTCCGGAAAGGTTATAGGCTCAGGCTATCGGGAAAGTTATAGCCCGGGTGCTAAATTGCTTGACAAAGCATTAAGCAAACTGCTCAACTAAAATTCCCTATCAACTAAACCAAACCAATGCAATGAATTACAGACTGATTCGTACTGTTATATACAGTACAGTACTTCTGCTTGTTTTTCTGCTGCCCGCTTCAGCACAGCAGAAAAACACCAGAAAAATTACCCTGAACGTACACAATGGTACATTGGAAAGCATTCTTCAGGCTATTAAGAAACAAACAGACGTTCGGATTATCTATAACCAGGAACTCATAGAGAAAGCTGTCCGGATGGACTTTAAGGCAAACAATGAAGAATTGAAGCCCGTAATCAGACGTTTGCTAAAAGGACTGAATCTTACTTTTGTGCAGCAGGACGAAGTGATGGTAATCGGACCAAAAGATGAACCCGAAGAGGTAAAAAAAAAGACAGGCATCATAAAAGGTCAGGTTTTAGATAATACCGACAAACCATTGATTTCGGTTACCGTAAGTATTTCGGGGACATCGCAGAACGCATTTACCAATGAACATGGAGAATATGCTATAGAGACGGAGGAGGGAAATTCCATTACTTTTTCATACGTGGGTTTTCAGAAGAAGACAGTAAAGCCACATTTAGGAGAAGCGGTAAATATTAAGTTGATACCTGAACATAATGATATGGATGAGGTGGTTGTGACAGGTTACCAAACCGTTAACAAGCGTTTGTCGGCCAGTTCCACCTTTACTTTAAAAGGCTCAGAACTTAATCAGCCAGGAGTAACCAATGTAGTGTCTATGCTGCAAGGAAAGGTTCCAGGTCTGTCGATCCTAAATCTGTCTCTTATACACATCT
>NZ_JAELTV010000224.1 GCF_016429005.1 Pedobacter sp. ASV19 | reverse complement strand
CCCCCCCCCCCCCCCCCCCCCCCCCCCCCCCCCCCCCCCCCCCCCCCCCCCTTTTAGATGTGTATAAGAGACAGGTGATTAAGCTATCTTTGTTTATTGTTTAACTATTTTAAACTCTGTTCTTCTGTTCAACTGATGAGCTGACTCTGAACACTGCACTCCGTTAGAGCAGTGATTTAACAACTTGCTTTCGCCATAACCTTTTGCAGTGATTCTGTTTTTCCCGATTCCACGATCTATAATATATTGAACCGCTGAATTTGCCCTCCGCTGAGACAACCATTGATTATATTGATCATTACCTCTACTATCCGTATGCGATCCAAGTTCAATCCAGATCGTTGGGTTGTCTTTCATAATCTTGACAAGCTTATCCAGTTCAACCGCTGCATCTGGCCGGATATTCGATTTATCAAAATCATAGTAAATATTCTCTATCTTAATTGCCTTTTCCAATTCAATTCTCTCTAAATAAAGATCCTTTTTGATCTCAGTAGAGACCGTTAAATTAATTGTTGTAAATGATGCTACATCAGCTCTGTAATTGGTTTTTTCTCCCGTCAAGTTGTAATCAGATTCCTTGTCAAGATTAAACCTAAAATCACCAGTCTCATCAGTTTGCACTTTGAACGTTTGGCCATTGATTTTTGAAAGGGTAACAATAGCATTCACCAATGGTTGTTTACGCGCGCTATCAAATACACGACCGGTCAATTTTAAAGCAAAGTTCTGTAACTCTTTAAAACTGTAGATATCATCGCTGCCAAGCCCACCTGGTCTATTTGAGGTAAAATATCCAGTTAATGGCGACGTTTTCAGATAAGTAAAATCATCTTGTGGAGAGTTTGTCGGATAACCCAGATTTTTTGGTTCGGCAATTTTTCCAGGCAGTAACTGAGTTTTGAAAATATCGAGGCCTCCCATTCCTATCCTGCCATCCGTACTAAAATACAGATTATTCTCATGATCAAGTACCGGCGTCCGTTCATTGCCTTCGGTGTTAATCTCCTTTAAATTTACAGGCAATCCCCAATCCCCAGCAGCAGTGCGCTGGCATACGTAAATATCTGTCCCCCCACGTCCATTGGGCATGTTAGACACGAAATAAAGACTGTTTCCATCTGCAGTAATAAACGGATCACCAACAGAGTAATCATCTACTTTGTTATATTTAAAAGGAACAGGACTTGTCCATTTACCATCTGCACCTTTTTTACTCGAATAAATCCCGAGGTTAACAGTAGCCAATTTCCCATTAACATAAACAGGCTTTTCAGGTATCTTGCTTAAAGTAAAAAACACCTCATTCCTATCTTTACTAAAACATGCCGGACCAACATGATAATCTGTATTTGCATTTAAATTGAAACTAAAAACACTATCCAGATTCGCATCTTTTTCATAAAGTCTTAAATAATGGTTGCCCGTCCATCCATACACAGTCCGATCAGGTTTTTTAGCCCCATCAAACTTTAAGAACGGTCTATTTCCCGACACTTTATCGGCTGATGTATTTCCACGATCTGATGAAAAAACAATACTATTTCCATACACTGTAGCACCCCAGTCAGACTGAGCAGTATTCAGTATCTTTTCATTAGTGATGGTCACTTTTGTTGGATTTTTCATCCAAAATCCAGCCGAATCGCAACTCAACATCCAAAGATTTTGTCGTTTTGTATCAACAGTCTTGTTTAATTCACCGTACTTCTGATATTGCACTTTTGCCTCAGCATATTTTGAATTTTGCTGCAATGCTTTGGCATATTGAAGAACATTTTCCGGATTGGTGTTTGACATTCCAGCTGCAATTGCATACCAGCTTTCTGCTTGCCTGTAATTGCTCTGATAGCTATATGCTTGGCCCAACCTTTCAGCCGCATGTAAAGTGGGTTTCTTTTTATAAGCCAGCTCATATAAATCAATCGCCTTATTGTAGTTGTAAAGCTCATACTGTTTATCGGCCTCAAGCAGCACATATTGGGCCAGCGCCGTAGTTTGATAGGCAAACAATATGCTGATCACGAGAAGTAGTCTGTAAATATTTTTTTTCATGTTTTTTCTTTTCCTCCTTACTGATTTAAAATACACTGGTCATTAGCAGAAATTAAAAATATCTCGGCGTAAGCATCCTCGTATTTTTTCTCTTGAATAGATAGGTTATTGAAATTTCATGAGTCCCTGAGCTGTAACCTTGAAGTGGACCAATTGAAAAATCATATGCATAGCCGATCCTAAAATTTTCCGTCGGTAAAAATTGTACCACTGCAACGGCTGAATTCAGCTGACTCAAATTCTTTTGCAGGTAATCCTTATTGTACAATTTCACACCGGTACGATAAGAACCTCCAACCCAGAACTTATCTCCTAATATCACAAAAGTGTTTAAGTCCAAACTGGTCGGACCTCCCCTATCATCTTTTAGCAGAAAGGAGGGCTTTAATAAAACATCCTCGTTTAATGGAAACAATACTCCTGCAGTTAAATAATAATGTGGTTTTGGCTGCGCAATAAACGCATAACGCTTAATATCAATATATTGAGAAACCAGATTATCTGCCGATAGACCCGCATAAAAACGATTATCCGAAAAATAAACACCTATTCTTGCATCGGGCAAAATTGTGCTTTGAACACCTGTTGGCTGATCTATTTCAGGATCGTTAGGGTTTAACTTGCTCCCATCAATCCCCAATTGAGTAGCACCCACACCAAGGCCAAAAGCCAGCCTTGCAGAACCATCACTATTCATACGTATTCTATAGGCATAATTGCCAAACACGGATTCATTTTGCTGAGCACCCAAATGATCGCTTGAAATTTGCAGGGCAAGCCCAACATTTCCATTATTCGCAATAGCATCAACCGCTAAAGACATGGTTTTAGGCCCACCGGTAATACCAGTCCATTGATTCCGGTAAAATGCTTGAACATTCAACTGCTCCTTATATCCGGCATAAGCTGGATTAATATAAATTCCATTAAACATATACTGGCTAAACTGTGCATCCTGCTGGCCTTTAACCAAATTGGAGAATAAAAGTAGCCCGGTAATTATCTGTAATATTCTTTTCATGTTTTTCAATTGTGATGGATGATTACTTACCCACTTGAAACTTATTTTTTAAAAGCCCTGATTAAAGTGATATACCCTTTAAATACCCGCCATTCACTTCCAGTATTTTCCTTCACTCGAAGAACGTAATAGTAAGTACCTTCATTTAATCCTTCTCCAGTCCAGTCATTTCGGTAATTATTAGATTTATAAACCTGGTTGCCCCAACGGTTTACAATAATCAGATCGTTCTGGGCAAACAGTTCTAACCCTCGTATTTCAAAAGCATCATTGTTCCCGTCGCCATTAGGCGTAAAAAGGTTTGGAACAAATAGTGTTGCCCCTGAAACAGCTAACTTGGTAAAGAAACCTCCGTTAGCCGCAAAATCAGTAGAAATCACTACATCGTTTCGGGTATGTACCCCCTGAGATGGGTTAGAACTTTTTAAAAAGTCCCACTTGTCTCCGGTAACATAGCGGGAAATTGCTGCATTTTCGTCTTTAAAAAGATTGCCGTTGGTCGCACGGTTGTGTTGCAGGGTCATAGATACTGTTGTTGCAGCTGAACCATAAACGTGCCACACCCTATCCATACCTGTTTCAAGATTTTTAATGGTTTTACCTGCACCGGCATAATCCTGCACACTTACATAGAGTTTACCTGCACTTTGAGGGGTTAATGTTGCTGGGGTATAATCACCTTCAAAAATACCTACCGGAAAAATAAATGCATCTTTACCATCATGTTCTTTGATCATATGACCGGCAATACTATTGCTGGTCACCACCATACGGTCCTTACTGTAACCGGTTATCTTTCCGCTAGTATTGAAAGCTAAATTCCGGCCATTTAAAATTACATCGGCACCATTTACCGCAAGATCCAAAGTCCCCCCGATATTTAAGGCAGCCGAAAGGGCCCCACTCGGATTAGCAGTTCCAAAACCTGGGTCACCAACGTCATTCAGTACGATATTATCAGGATTACGATGTTCAAGCAAAAGGTTAATAAAGTCGGCATTGTTTCCATCAATATAACTTGGACCCGATGCCATTGAAGTATAAAATGGGTTATCGCCAGGATTGTAAATCACAATTTTACCCGAGCCCTTAAAAGTAGCCCCCGGTGCGATCCAAATATTCTTACTGTAAATTTCTAATACACCATCAATTTGCCAAACTGCGTTAGGACCAAAATAAGTACCCTCACTGAAACGCTGTTCCGTTGTTCCGGCAGAAACTGTAATAACTGAATTATCTACAGTCATACTTCCAGAGCCATTTTGAGCAGCAACCCGAAATTGCATGCCAAACAGCAGGCTAAAAAAAAGGATAATTTGGTATCTATAGTTTTTCATTTTAATTCTAAGCTTAATGGTTTACTTCCAATAGTTCCAAACTTTACCATCAAATACTGCGAGCGCTTTTCTATCAGTGTCATAGCACATCATCCCCGGATAGGGACTTTTTACATTTAAGTGCGGACTTGAAATCTTCGGAAGTACCAGCGCCTTGTCTGTAGATTCAAGTACCAACACGCCATCTACGCTTGTAGATCTGGCACCTATTACCGTCTGCTTACCATTAGCAACGGTACCACTATAGGGCGCAATGGGAACTGGCCCGGCAATATCCCCCACATCAGAAAGGTTTACCCAGGCTCCATTTTGATACATTTTTACTATTTTGGCAGTCTTATCAAATAAAAATGTACCATTGGCTGGTGTAGTTGGCAAGGCCTCTACCGCAGGCAGGATAATGCCTTTGGTAGTACCAGTTGGAAAGTCTAAAACTGAAGAACCATCTACCGTTTTTTTATTTATAGCTGTTTGGGCGCTTATGCTTCCAAAAACACCCAAGCATATTATCATTACAATTGAAAATCTTTTCATCGTTTTCAGATTTATATTTTACAAACAATCTTTAGCCAAACAATTCCAAACCGTACCGTTGTACAGCTTAACGCAGCCTGCTGCAATATCATAGATCAACATTCCTTCTACCGGATTTACTATTGCTGCTGATGAACTCACCCTGGTTATTACAAAACCTTTATTTTTCGATTCGATAACCACATGTCCATTAGGTACATTAGCAGGCCATCCTGTAGTGCCACCTGTAAAACCTGCCAGATCAGAAACTCCTGTGGTGCTTGGTAAACCTGCAGCATCAAACGCACCAGGTTGGGTACAAATACCTAGCGATAATCCACACAAATCCAAGATAGTATTATACGTATACTTAAGATCTTGCGTTCCAGTAACAGAAGTACCATCTCCCTTAGACCCATTCGTATTGAAACCTATAAAACCATATCTCGTAGAACTCTCTTTAAAGTTGATGGCATGTTGGCCACCATCTTTTATAGCGATCACTTTATCACTTAGATTGAGCTCGTTTGCACCAACACCATTACCAGGCATATACGTTGGGTTAATGCCAGAACTATTAACAACACCTAAATGACCTTGTGAACTACTTCCCCATCCCCATTGTTTTCCATCGGTGGTCAATACATTGATAGAGGGAAGATTATTCACGTTATCAGCGGGTGAAATCCAAGCGATGTTACCACCTAAAGTATTACTACCTGAGGTAGCGGTTACTTCTGTCCAATTCCTTCTTTGGGTTACAGTACCGTCACCCAGCTGTCTTTGCCCATTATAACCCATAGCATAGAGTTTGCCGTTGGTTGCTAAAAGATAATAAGAACTTTCTCCTTCATTAACTCCCTCAGTCATCCCTATCATTTTTGGAGTTACTCCAGCGGGAACACTGATTTCTGTTGCGTAATTAGATGTAGCCCCGGCAGTATTATCATTATGAAAAGTATTAAGACCCCAGGTATAAAGCTTGCCATCAGCGGTTAAAACGAACTTAGTATTCCTGATACCGCGCACTGCAACAACATGGTCCAGCGTTTCGGTAGCAGAAGTCATGACGCGGTGCCAAATTGAATTATTTGCAATACTACCAATCATACCATCTCCATAATGATAGGTTAGACTAGCTTGGCTGAGAATCCAGACCGCACCGCTACAGGTTACAAGAGTTATTGTTTCTTGATTGCCACTCATCATTTTTACATTGCTAGGGCTCACCCCCGGAGGCAGTCCGTCAGCTTTATTATTAACCGTTAGCTTACCAAATCTGAAGCCACTTGGGGTTCTGTAAGTAATAGCAGTATTACCCATGCTACTAAGCGTATACATATTACCATTTCCCCAAACATAAAGCCCATCGGTAGTCAATAAATGCATCACTTGAGCTATTGCTGCTTTTAATGGCGTCCCGGTAAAGTTAAACCCAGCTCCTGTCGATCCTGCAGTTGGGAGTGTTGTACTCGGATCAATTTTCGTTGGTGTAAGCAGGTTTAATACAACGTTAGTATTTGCAGAAGATACATTAGGTGATGTGTTTGGTCCCCAAACATAATACGAACCGTCTTTTTGTTTTGCTATAGTCGTCGTTTCATCTGCGATGATGTTATCATACTCTATGGTATTAGGATCTGTTGCATTAAGGTAAGTATTTCCATTACAACCTGTTGTACAAGCTGCCTCATCCAATGCCGCATAGGTAATATATCTGTTTACATTTTCAGAGTCAAAGTTATAACTATGTACCCATTTTCCGTTGGCAACATCATAAGTCCCGTCAACAGACACTACATTAGTTGTAAACGCTGCATCATTCGCAATGATCATTTTTACATGATCTCCACTTCCAAAACCTCCTCCGTAAGAGGAAAGATCTGCCCCGAAGTACATGGTACCACTGCTATTAGTGCGTTGTGCCAACCATATTCTTGGGATACGCGAACCACCCGTATAACCATTTATTGTAATGCTGCTTAGGGTAGTTGTCGTAACATTGTTATCTCCCAATAGGAAATACGTTTTGTCATTAGTAAAGCTGGTACGTGAAGCGGTATTGTTCGAGCTTACAAAATCATTAGTGGTTGCCACGGTAAGTATAGTACCGGCATTTACAGATTTAGATACTTTCTGTTCGAAAAGCCCAATGTCTTCTCTTGCCACACCAAAGATATTATTGTTGTAAGCAGTATTGACACCTCCGTTCCATACCATATTGCCGGCAGCATCCAGATAATGGTCTGTGTTCACACGTCCCATCGTGATACCATACTTGATGGCAAGGTAAGAATCTACTTTTCTGCGTTCGGTAGTTGTCAAATTACCAGCACCGTAGATGATAGTCTCTCCGATATGTCCCGTGAAACCGCCGTTATCGCTTCCGTTACTTAAAAAACGGGTGTCGCCGAAAGCGTGTCCTCCATTCATTAAACCTCTTGCAGTATGTGTGCCATTAGTACCATTAGCAGCTCCGTTCAGCCCTTTTGATATCGTCAGATCAGTAAATCTGTGGTACATGATACTAGGTATCGCGGTAGAGCGGTTGATAGTTCCTGGATTTGCCAAATATCTGGCACCGTAAGCATTATTTACCCTTTCGACCTGATTGGCATACCCCTCATCAGTCATCAACCCGATACCGTCCCATCGCTCAATAGCACCAGAAGGTAAACTGTTGTCAACCAGCGAGCTGAAAAGTCTATTATTGGCTCCATTTCCAAGGATATTTTCTTTTGTCAGCGTGAAAATATCAAATTGCAACGCCGATACGGTTTGTACATTGACATTCCCCAATGTCTGAGTTACTGCCGTAAAATTAATTCCAGGATTAAAGTTGAAATAATTGGAGGCTCCCTGTACATACTTTGGTAATGCATTGGTTGCTAGTTGAGCAACTGTAGTTCCGTTCCATAGATCGGTCCATCCAGTTACGTCTGTTCCTACTCCGGTATTAGCTGCATTTTTATCCGCTCTGTACCAATAAGACAGGCCAGTTGCTACACCTCCAGGAGCGTTTCCGAAACCTGCAAAGGTGAAAAATTGTCCGTTTGTCAATGTTACATTTGCAGTGTTGTAAACTACCCCATTTATCGTTACTTCTGTAGCCATTGAAGTAAAGCTATCAGTTGCATCAAAAACAGCATCCGTAGATTGTACCAGATACAGGTTAGTAACTCCTTTTGGCCACGCTACCGTTACCGCTCCTACATTGCCTGTATTCCTGTCTCTTATACACATCTAAAAAGGGGGGGGGGGGGGGGGGGGGGGGGGGGGGGGGGGGGGGGGGGGGGG
>NZ_JAELTV010000223.1 GCF_016429005.1 Pedobacter sp. ASV19 | reverse complement strand
CCCCCCCCCCCCCCCCCCCCCCCCCCCCCCCCCCCCCCCCCCCCCCCCCCCCTTTTAGATGTGTATAAGAGACAGCATCGCCTCTTCTTCCTTTTCCCGCATCCAGGTATCTAAGGGTTTCAAAAAATCCGGAAGTATCATTTTCTGATTGATCAGAGCTGTCCATTCCATAAAGGGCATAGAACATATCATAATTAAAAAAACGAGAAAAATCCATTCCGCCTTTGGTTTCCCAAAACCATAAAAATCTTTAATCTTTCTACCGTTCTCAAAAGCCAAAAGGAGCGGGGGAGCAAGAAACAAACCAATGGAGGTACAAATCTGAATGATTTTCAATCCATTTAAATATTCAGGGTTTCCTCCGGTCAAAGCATTTGGTTCAAAAACTTTAGATCCGTACATCAAAAAGAGAATTGCAAAACCCAGCGCCGTAAAAACAAAAACCCCGGCAAGAGCATAACCTGCCAACGCAAGCAGCTGTACATAAGCACTTTTTTCAGGTTTTACATTAGGCGGAAAATTCATTATTTGGATTATTTGTACCTTTGTCTTTTTAATTTTGGTTTGAAGATAGAAAAATGTCTGTAAAGATAGGAAATATAGATTTGGGAGACTTCCCTTTATTGCTTGCACCAATGGAAGATGTTAGCGATCCCCCTTTTCGTTTTGTATGTAAACAAAGTGGGGTAGATATGATGTACACTGAATTTATTTCTTCTGAAGGACTGATCCGGGATGCCGCCAAAAGCAGGGCTAAACTGGATATTTTCGAATACGAAAGACCAATAGGCATTCAGATCTTCGGCAGTGAAATTGATCATATGCGTGAAGCTACTGAAATCGCAACTATGGCCAAACCAGATTTGATGGACATCAACTATGGTTGTCCCGTAAAAAACGTAGCCTGTCGTGGTGCAGGATCAGCTTTGCTCCAGGACATTGATAAGATGGTTAAAATGACTGAAGCTGTGGTCAAAGCAACACACTTGCCGGTTACCGTTAAAACCAGGCTGGGTTGGGACGATACCACCAAAAATGTGGAAGAAGTAGCAGAACGCCTGCAGGATATAGGCATTCAGGCACTAACCATTCATGGAAGGACCAGAGCACAGTTGTACAAAGGAGAAGCAGACTGGACCTTAATCCGGGAAATCAAAAGAAATCCACGGATCAAAATCCCCATTTTTGGAAACGGTGACGTTGACAGCATCCGCAAAGCAGCAGACTGGAGACTGGAATATGAAGTAGACGGCATTATGATCGGAAGGGCAGCCATCGGCTATCCATGGATCTTCAGGGAGATCAGACATTTCTTCAATACCGGGGAAATTCTTCCTGGCCCAACCGTCGAAGAGCGCGTGTCTGTATGCAGAACACATTTTGAGAAATCACTAGCCTGGAAGGGTCCAAAAGTAGGTATATTTGAAATGAGGCGTCATTATGCCAACTATTTTAAAGGTTTGCCAGACTTTAAAGGCTATAGAATGCAATTGGTAAAAGAAGAAAATATAGAAACGATCCACAGTATTTTAGACGAAGTGGCAGACAAATATCATAATGTTCAGCCCCTGAATGAAATGGCTTGATTTTTGAAATAATATAGTAAAATAGCAGTAAAATGGTCACAGCAATAACAGAGGGTGTAAAAATTTCAGTAGAAACCATGTACCAGGAAGAATATTCCAATCCTTCCAATGACCAGTTCATGTTTGCATATCGAATAGAAATTGAAAATCTGTCGGATTATACCATACAATTGAAAAGACGCCAGTGGTTCATCTTTGATTCCAACGGTACAGAAAGAGAAGTAGAAGGCGAAGGTGTAGTTGGTTTACAACCTATTATTGAGCCAGGAAATCACCATTCTTATGTTTCAGGATGCCAGTTATCTACAGAAATAGGCAGCATGAGGGGACATTATTTTATGTCGAGAGTTGCTGTGGATACAGAGTTTACAGTTGATATCCCACAGTTCGAACTGATTGCCCCTTACCGTTTAAATTAATTACGGTTTCTTCCAAAGAGCATAGAAGCATAATAGATCAAATTGGCCAGTGCACCAAGTGCAGCCACCACATAGGTCATTGCTGCCCACCAAAGCGCATCCTTAGCTTGTACATTTTCATCTTTGGTATTCATAATATGCTGATTGGTCTTTAACCACAATAATGCCCTTTTACTCGCGTCGAATTCAACGGGTAAGGTTACAAAACTAAATAGGGTTACCAGTAATAATCCCGCAACACCTATACCAAGCACAATGGGATTTCCAGTAAAACCGATCATCAGTACACCGATAATCAGCACCCATTGGAGCAGGTTAGAAGAAATACTCACCACAGGCACCATGTTAGAACGCAGCTGTAACCAGTGATAGGACCTGGAATGTTGTACTGCATGTCCACATTCATGGGCTGCAACAGCTGCTGCGGCAACGCTCCTTCCATGAAATACATCAGTACTCAGATTCACCGTTTTATCAGCAGGATTATAATGATCCGTCAGTTGACCTTCAGTACTCATAACCTTGACATCATAGATACCATAATCATTCAACATTCGCTCTGCAACCTCTTTTCCTGATAGACCGGAATTCAATTGCATTTCGGCATATCTCGAGAACTTATTTCTAAATATCCACTGCACAAACATACTGATCACCAGCATGATTAATATTGCTATTAAATACGTTTCCATTTTTTAGGTATGTTTTTCATATACACTCCAATCAAAAAGCGTTCCCTTATTTTTTAACCTGCTGAAATTTAGATAAATTTAGTCTATGGGAACTACCTTATCTTACTGGGAAAAAGCCAGTTTCTTTACATTTGACATCGGCATTATAGGCAGTGGCATCGTAGGATTAACTGCTGCAATCACTTTAAAACAACAACATAAAAATCTAAGTGTAGCCATCTTTGAACGCGGATTTTTGCCTTCAGGTGCCAGTACTAAAAACGCCGGTTTTGCTTGTTTTGGAAGTGTTTCTGAATTGATTGAACAGGAAAAATCTATTGGTTCCAATGGACTTCACCGTCTCATTGAAAAAAGATGGAAAGGTCTCTTAAAACTTCGAAAACTGATTTCTGATCAAAATCTGTCCTATAAAAACTATGGTGGATTTGAACTTTTTAAATCTACAGAACAAGAACTTGCCACGGCATGTGTAGCTAAAATTGATCACTTTAACCAAATGATCAAAGACATTATTCCGGGCGGTAAAAGTTTCAGCCTGGCGAATGCCAAAGTGAGCAACTTTGGCTTTAAAGGAATAGAAACACTCATAGAAAATCAGTTTGAGGGACAGATCGATACTGGAAAAATGATGAAATATCTCCTGCAACTTGCCAGCAGTCTTGGTGTAGTATTGTACACCAACTGTCCGGTAGAAAAAATCAGTGAAGAAGAAAGACATCAAATACTTTCAACACCACATGGTTCATTTAAATGTACTTCAGTTCTTCTTGCTAATAATGCTTTTATAAGCGAACTTTTACCAGAGGTGGATGTTGTACCCGGAAGAGGACAGGTACTGATTACCAAAGTCATAAAAAATCTCAGGATCAAAGGCACATTCCATTACGATAAAGGTTACTATTATTTCAGGAATATTGATGACCGTATTTTATTGGGTGGCGGGCGTAACCTGGCATTTAAAGAAGAACAAACCACAACATTTGGAACAACACCTGTAATCCGGAGGGCGCTTGAACAATTGCTCAAAGAAACTATTTTACCGGATACGCCTGTTGAGATTGAGACCAGCTGGAGTGGGATCATGGGTTTCGGAAAGCAAATAGATCCCATCATCAAACAAATCAAACCAGGCATCTTTTGTGCAGTAAGGTGCAATGGAATGGGCATTGCAATGGGCAGTCAAACCGGTCAGGATGCTGCCGGACTGATTCTCAAAAGCCTGTAACAAATACGTCCGTTTTTTACTAATTAATTTGTTATTCATTTTTATAATATTCATTTTTGATAAAAATATTAGTAAAATGGAATATCTGATCCTGACCTTGCTGTTGCTTATTTTATGTGCCCTGATTTTTTTATTTACCAAAAAAAACGCTGGTAATGACGTTCATCTGCTAGAACTCAAAGAGACCGAACATCAGAAAGCAATTGCCTGGCTTAAAGAAGAAAAAACAAGGACGGAAGACGAATTGAACGATCTCAGAAATCTGTTTATGCAAGAGCGGGGCAAACTGATCAAAGCAGAAGAAAACCTCCACAGTCAACTGGCTAAACAAGCTGAACAGGAAAAATACATTGCCGAACTCCAGTATAAATTCAAACTCGAATTTGAAAATATTGCTAACAAGATCCTGGATGAAAAATCTTCTAAATTTACCGAACAGAATAAAGTGAACCTCGACAGCATATTAAGCCCGCTGCGGGAAAATATCAAGGCCTTTGAGGAAAAGGTAGACAAGGTCTACAAAACTGAATCTGACGAGCGGAATACCCTTAAGGGAGTCATTTCACAACTCATGGTACAGAGTAAACAAATACAGGAAGACGCCACCAATCTGACCAAAGCGCTAAAAGGTGACAGTAAAAAACAAGGCAACTGGGGAGAAGTAATCTTAGAACGTGTACTGGAAAGATCAGGATTGATCAAAGACAGGGAATACCGTATACAAACTTCCCTCAGTGGTGCAGAAGGTACCCGCTTACAACCCGATGTACTGATCGATCTTCCTGATGAGAAACATATTGTAGTCGATTCAAAAGTCTCCCTGGTGGCTTATGAACGATTTGTTAGCGCAGAAAACGAAGAAGAACGTGAAAATCAGCTTAAACTTCACATCTTATCTATTAAAGCCCATATACAAGGTTTATCAGGAAAGAATTATCAGGACCTTTACCAGATCAATTCCCCTGATTTTGTACTGCTTTTCATTCCGATAGAATCCTCTTTTGGATTGGCCGTACAAAGTGATGCAGAATTGTTCAATTATGCCTGGGACAGGAAAGTTGTGATTGTGAGCCCTTCTACCTTACTAGCTACCCTCCGCACTATTGCCAGCATATGGAAACAGGAACGGCAAAACAGAAATGTTTTAGAGATCGCGAGGTTGAGCGGTAGCATGTATGATAAGTTTGTTGGATTCCTAAGCGATATGGAGGCCATAGGACGCAACATCAGACAAAGCCAGGATGCTTATGACAAAGCAATTAATAAACTCTCCACAGGGACTGGAAATCTGTCGAGTACTTCTGAGAAAATTAAAAAGCTGGGTGCAAAAACAAATAAGCAGATTGATGCTAAATTTTTGGACCCAGCTTTAACAGAAGAGGAACAATTATAATTTAAATGCGTTCCATCCCTGGGCCTTCAGTTCATGAACCACATTAGACTTGGAAATCATCTTGCAGCCTGAGTTCTTATCCGTCATATGACCTATAACCGTAATGTCAACATCATGCTTTAAATGCTCGTAATCAGATTGTTTAATTGTGAATAACAATTCATAATCTTCCCCGCCATTCAGTGCACAAACTGTGGGGTCCAGCCCAAGTTCACGTGCAGTTTCATAAGTCATAGGATCAATAGGCAACTTATCCTCATAAATGGTACAACCCACTTCAGACTGTGTAGCCAGGTGGAAAATCTCAGATGCCAGACCATCTGATACATCAATCATCGCAGTCGGTTTTATTTTCATTTGCGACAGCAAATCAACAATATCCCTGCGACCTTCAGGTTTAAGCTGACGCTCAATGATATAGTCCTTTCCTTCCAGATCAGGCTGAATATTAGGATTTTCCAGGAAAATCTGCTTTTCCCTTTCCAGGATCTGCAGACCAACATAGGCACCTCCAAGGTCCCCACTTACGCAAAGCAGATCGCCTTCACCCGCGCCATTGCGGTAACATACATCCTGCTGGTCTGCATAACCAATACTGGTTACACTAATCACCAAGCCTTGTTTACTTGAAGATGTATCCCCTCCGATTAAATCAATATTAAATTTATTACAGGCCAGCTCAACCCCTTTATAAATCTCTTCTACAGCCTCCAGCGGAAATTTACTGGACAAACCAATGGAAAAAGTAATTTGGGTTGCTACGCCGTTCATGGCATAAATATCACTTAAATTAACCTGTACTGCCTTGTATCCCAGGTGCATAAGAGGTACATATGCCAGATCAAAATGTACACCTTCCAACAGCAGGTCCGTAGAGATCAGTACCTGTTTGTCTCCAAAACTTAGTACAGCCGCATCATCTCCAATCCCTTTTACACTGCTCTCGTGCTGAATCTTAAAATGCTCTGTCAGGTGTTTGATCAGCCCAAATTCTCCTAATTCTGCAAGATCTGTACGTTCTTTATTTTCAAACATTATCTTATTGTTATATAGTCAATTAACAGGTTATCCACATTGATTTTATCGTCTTTTTACCTAAAATCAACGGCACCTGGTTTTAAATTACAGCCCTAAACTAGCTGATATCTCCAGCATTCTTTCGATCGGTTTCCGCGCTTCCACAATAATATTTGCAGGAACAGTAACTTCCGGAAGCCCATTTTTCATGCACAAATACAATTTTTCAAGCGTATTTCTCTTCATATAAGCACAATCATTGCACGCGCAACTATTGGTCGGAGGAGCAGGAATAAAAGTTTTGCCCGGACTAGCTTTTTCCATTTGATGAATTATCCCACTTTCGGTAGCCACAATAAACTCTTGCGCATCGCTGTTGATGGAATATTTTAGCAATCCTGTTGTAGAACCAATATAATCAGCCATTTGCAAAACTGCTTCTTCGCATTCCGGGTGCGCAATAAATTTTGCATTGGGATGTCTTTCTTTGAGTTTGGTGATTTTTTCCCTTGAAAAAATTTCATGAACCATGCAGGCACCATTCCATAGAACCAAATCTCTTCCTGTTTTTTTTGCTACCCATGCTCCAAGATTTTTATCCGGACCAAAAATAATTTTCTGATCTTTTGGTAAACTCTCTACAATTTGTACGGCATTTGTTGAAGTACATACAATATCGCTTAGCGCTTTTAATTCCGCAGTACAGTTTACATACGTGATCACCAAATGATCTGGATATTTTTCTTTGAATTTTTTAAATAGATGTGGTGGACAACTGTCGGCCAGCGAACAACCCGCTTTTAAATCGGGCAGCAAAACCTTTTTTTCAGGAGATAATATTTTTGCGGTTTCTGCCATAAAATGCACTCCGGCAAACACAATAACGTCGGCTTCAGTCTTTGCAGCTTCCTGTGACAAACCTAGGCTATCACCAATGTAATCAGCAACATCCTGTATATCAGCTTCTTGATAGTAGTGAGCCAATACAATAGCATTCTTTTCTTTTTTCAGTTTTTCAATTTCTTCAAAAAGATCCAAAGTCGGGTCAATTGCTTCATCTACAAATCCTTTGATATTTAATTCCTCTAGGATATCCGTTTTCATTAAAGTATAAATTATTTATTTTAAAATATATATTTTCTTTATAATTATTTAATTACCAGGAGCATTCGCGGTATAAGACCTCTTAGATTGCGATATTCACGAGATGATGCTCCCTAGTACAGCTATATGCAAATCTCAGAGGCTCTTTTTTAAAAATTTTTCCCTTTTCAGATTTGTTTATTCAAAAATTTCCCCGCCAGTTCTTCCTGTAGCTAAATGTCAGGGCCTCCGTTTTCAAATTTTTTCTTTCCCGGCACCAAATATACCCAATCTAAATTTGACCGCTTTAGAATGTGATATTTAAAAATCAATTTTCTTTTTTATCGTACGGGAAACTCTCAGGGGCTCTATTTTTAAAAATTTAAACCTTCTTTTTACACTAAAATTTCCAATCTAAATTTGACCGCTTTAGAATGCCATATTTAAAATTTGACTTTACTTCCCATCGTATAACAAATTCTCAGCGCCTCTGATTCTAAATTTTTTCCTTTTTATGTTTTTAAGAATTTTTCTGTCCTGAAACTTTTGTAAAGGTACGAGGTTTCCACACTTCAATAAATTATAATTATTTAATATAAAATCATTTTCTATTGTTTATTAGTGTGTTGGTATTGTTGGTAATTTTGAAATTTCTATGCTATTATATGACTTGTTCTATAGTTATCCACAAAGGATATGCTTTTTTTTTATAAATATCAGCTGATTAACAATTAGATATTATTTATTCTAAAAACTTATCAATGTCAGTATGTTAATTTTTTGACTGAGGATAAAAAGTGAATAACCCCGGGAATACTGGTTAAAAATAACTGAAAATATTGTGTCAAAATCTGTTTTTACC
>NZ_JAELTV010000222.1 GCF_016429005.1 Pedobacter sp. ASV19 | reverse complement strand
AAGTCGCTGAGCTTTGGAAATGTTTTTTACAAAGTATATTGAGGTAGTTGGGCGTAATGTTCAGTTTTTCCGCATAAAAGGCAACCAGCTTTTGCTCTTTAAAATAAACATCAATTAAAGAAAGGTATTTAAACAGGATGGGCTTTGCATGATAAACTTTTACATCTTCCACCACATGTTCCGCCTCCCGGCTCACCATTTGCGCAATAATTTCTATTCGCGATCTAATGATCTCCCACATGGTGGGCGCCAGGGAAAGCTCATATTCTATAGCCTTAAACTCGTAAAACAACCATTTGAATGTTTCAGGTTTTAAACTCATCACCGGATGATGCTGATAAAGAACAAAAGAAAAACGCAAAGCATTGGCAAAAGTTTCGAAAACAGCCCTGCTCACCATAATCTGATAAGCTCTGGTCTGTTCGCCCAAAGTCCAGTGATGTACCTGATCGGGAAACAGCAAATGTAATTGATGTTCTGCAACCTGGTGATCGGTAAAATCAATGGTATGAATTCCATTTCCCCTTTCAAACAGAAGAAAAACAAAAAAGTCATGTTTGTGCGGTTTTTCGATCTGTTTTTTTCCATGAAGTTCATGGTACTGAAAATTGCTGTCTGAATGCAGTTCATCCCGAAACTCGGTAATACCAAGAACAGGGAAATTCTCTTTTTCTTCCATAAAAAAGAAAAGTACAAAATTTTCCCTGAAGTGTTATATTGGGGTATCTTTTAGTCTAATGTATATGAAGAGAATAATCCTTACGCTGCTGATGCTTTTTCCCTTGTTGATGTATGCTCAGGAAGATACCCTGGTCCGCTTTTCAAAAGGAATAATAAAAGGTCTTAAAGAAGGAGACTGTGCAGTATTTAAAGGAATTCCTTATGCGCAACCCCCGGTTGGTCAACTTAGATTTAGGGCACCCAAGGCTTATCAAAGCTGGGCGGATACACTGGATTGTACAAAATTCGGTTCAATTTCCGCTCAATACAATTCGCAAAAAAAGGCTGTTAATGGGAGTGAGGACTGCCTGAGCCTTAATGTTTATCAGCCGCTGAATTCAGGCTCAAAACTGCCTGTAGTGGTTTGGATACATGGCGGAGGAATGACGGGAGGATCGGGATCAGGAGAAAACGGACATTCTTTTTCTGATCAGGACAGTATTGTTACCGTTACTATAAATTACAGGCTCGGCGTAATGGGGTTTCTCTATTTAGGAGATGTAGACAGCTCTTATCATACCTCAGGTAACAATGCCGTTCTGGATTGCATCATGGCATTGAAGTGGGTGAAAGAAAATATCCAATCATTTGGAGGTGATCCTGAAAGGCTAACCATTATGGGACAGTCTGCAGGCGCAAAGCTGGTCAGTGCACTCAGCGTTACACCCTTGGCAAAAGGTCTCTTTCAGCAAATCATTGCCCAGAGTGGAAGTGTACAATGTATCCGGGACACCACAACCGCCAAAGCCATCAGGGCCAGAGTTTTGAAGCAAATAGGCCTCCATAAACCTGCGGAACTCCTGAACTTGAGTACAGATCAGTTACTAGCGGCCCAGGATGCAGTTTGTGGTGGGGCGAAAGGAACCAACTACTTTGGACCTGTAGAAGATGGATTGGTATTTACTTCCGACCCTTATGCCTGTTTTATGAATCAGCCAAAGGAAAACAAAAGATTTTTGATCGGCACCAATAAATTTGAAAGCACAATGTTTATGAACATGGACAAAAGACTTTATAAGCCAGATAAAAAAGTGCTCAAAGATTGGTTTGGTCATAATTTTCGTTACGTATTGAAAAGTTATCACCGCGAGCGGAAGAAGTATCAGGCAGATTCTGCCGCAAAAGAAATCCTTACGCGATATATGTACACACTGCACTCCTATAGACTGGCAAATGCAGCAGCCAGCCTGGGCTATCCAATTTGGGTCTATCGCTTTGACTACAGCGAGAATGGAAAAGGTGCTACACACGGAGGAGAAATGCCCTATGTATGGTCTGTTGCCGGAAGGAAAAGAGCAAAAGCAGTTGAGTACGAACTTGCACAGGATGTACATAAGGCCTGGTCAGAATTCATCAAAGGAAGATCTCCTGGTCATATCGGCTCCGCAAACTGGACGCCTTATGAAAAGGCGACCAAGGCTATTATGATCATAGGCACCAAATCCGAAATGAGAGAAGGGGAATCTATATTTAATGATGTAAATTACCCGTCGGCAGGTTTTATATCAGGTAAATGATTAAATTTATGTATTAACTCATCTCAAAAGCTGATACCATGAGAAAGCAAGAACTTATTGCAAAATTCCGCGAAAATCATCTGGAACTCGTTGACTATATAGCTGCATTGACAGCGGGGCAATTTTCCTATAGCCGCAATGGAAAGTGGACGCCCGGCCAACAACTCAAGCATGTCTATTTATGTTTAATGCCAATTGCGCAAGCTCTGGCTTCAAAAGATTTTATCTTGCAGAAATTTGGGAAAATAGACCGGCCCTTGTTAGGTTATGATGCTGTAGTTGAAAATTATAAAACAGAGCTTGCTAACGGGGGCAAAGCACCGGAAAGATTTGTACCAGAAAAATTTGACCCGGATCATGAAGTTGAATTGTCTGCTCAAATGGCTGCGCTTTTACAGACCATAGAACAGCTGTTAGATCAGTATACTGATGAAGAATTGGACCATCTCGTTTTACCACATCCATTACTTGGCAACCTGACCATAAGGGAAATGCTCTATTTGATGACTTATCACGCTACACATCACCTCCGGCAAACCGAAATGAATTTAAAAGGGTAAACCTCTAAAGCACACCTTCCCTTACTTGGTTGTGAAGCCTCAATGCTATTGATTCTACAGAAGAATAACAATTAAAAATAAATACTACTCAATAGGTAGATATTATATATATTTGCTCCGCTGATACAGCCTTTGTCCTGCTGTGTAAGTCTGTTTGAACATTTTATGAAGTTTAATTTCTCCTACGGCAATTAGGGGGGTAGACTTGCTATGCAATGATTTTATAAAAAACAATAAAATAAAAATGATAAAATAAAAATATGCATTTGAAAAATAAAACCCTGATTTCTATGTTTTGCCTCTCTGTTTTCTCAGGATCTGTTTTGGCACAACAAGACACGCAGCAAAACGTAGAAGCAAAGTTTGACCGCCTGCTGAGTAAAGAAAATATAGGAAAAACGATCAAAGAACTATCGGCCAAACCTCACCACTTAGGCTCAGCAGCAGGAAAAGAGGTGGCTGAAAAAGTGTACAATCAGTTCAAGTCTTATGGATGGGATGCCAAAATTGAAACCTTCTATGTCTTATTCCCTACGCCCGTAGAGCGGCAACTTGAGTTGATTGCCCCGGTTAAGTTTACCGCAGAACTGAAAGAACCTGCGGTGGCAGGTGATGCCACTTCAGGGCAGGAAGGACAGTTGCCAACCTATAACGCCTGGGGCGCAGATGGTGATGTAACCGCCTCACTGGTCTACGTAAATTATGGACTACCTGCAGATTATGAGGAGCTGGAACGGCAAGGCATTGATGTTAAAGGCAAGATCGTCATTGCCAAATACGGCAATTCCTGGCGTGGTATTAAGCCAAAAGTAGCCTATGAACACGGTGCTGTGGGCTGCATTATATATTCAGATCCCATAGATGATGGTTACTACCAGGGGGATGGTTACCCGGAAGGCCCATTCAAAAATGAACATACCGTGCAGCGAGGATCTGTTATGGATATGGTCATCTATCCTGGTGACCCGCTTACTCCTGGCTATGCCTCTGTTAAAAATGCAAAACGACTCGACAGAAAAGATGCTCTTACGATTTTAAAGATTCCGGTACTCCCCATCAGCTATCATGATGCAAAACCCCTGCTGACCGCTTTAGACGGACCGGTAGCACCGGCATCCTGGCGCGGGGCCCTGCCTTTTACTTACCGCATAGGTGGCAGCAATAAAACACAGGTTCATTTGAAAATTAAACAGAATTGGGATATTGTTCCTGCCTATGATGTGATAGCTAAAATCAAAGGAAGTGAATACCCGGATGAATGGGTCATCAGAGGAAACCATCATGATGCCTGGGTCAATGGGGCTTCAGATCCAGTAAGCGGGCTAGCCTCCTTACTGGAAGAAGCTAAAGCCATTGGGCAGCTGGCCAAGGAAGGCTACCGGCCAAAAAGAACGTTGGTGTATTGCGCCTGGGATGGAGAAGAGCAATCTCTGCTCGGTTCCACAGAATGGGTTGAGTTGCATGCTAAAGAATTGAGTGCCAAGGCGGTGGCTTATATCAATTCTGATGGAAACAGCAGTGGCTTTTTTAATGCAGGTGGTTCTCATGCCTTGACCCAATTGGTTACAGATATCGCTAAAGATGTGAAAGATCCATTAACACAAGCCTCTATCTTTGACCGCAAGCGTGCCAGCGAAATCCTTAAAGCACCTGCTCAGAAACGTGCAGAGCTTTTGGATAATAGCCAATACACATTGGGCGCCTTAGGTACCGGATCAGATTATTCTGCTTTTTTACAACATTTGGGCATCCCTAGCCTGAATTTTGCATTTGGAGGAGAAGCCGGTGGGGGTGAATACCATTCCATTTATGATTCTTATGACAATTATATTCGTTTTAAGGATCCGGATTTTAGCTATGGGGTATCGCTGTCGCAGGCTGCGGGAAGAGCCGTATTGCGTTTAGCGGACACGGAGAAATTACCTTTTGATTTTCAAGGCTTATCAGAAGCCATCAAGAATTATGTGGATGAACTGGTTGTACTTGCGACCACTCAGAGGAAAGCAAATGCCTTACAGAATGAGCTGATTGATAAAGGAATTTACAGTCTTGCAGCTGTACCTAAAGAAAACTTCATTTCACCTAAACGAAAAATACCAGTTCCTGAAATTGATTTTTCATCTTTAATGGCAGCAGCCGATTCTTTACATTACGAAGCGTCTAAATTGACAAGAAGGCAAAATAATTTTAAAACGGATGCAGCCTCACTTCGAAAAAATAATGAGAAATTGTATCAGGCTGAAAAACTATTATTGCTGGAAACCGGACTGCCAAGAAGGCCCTGGTACAGCCATAGCATTTATGCTCCCGGATTCTATACCGGCTATGGTGTGAAAACCATACCAGGTGTTAGAGAAGCATTGGAGGAAGGACATTATGAAGAAGCTGGCCAGGAAATTGAACGGGTAACCAGCGCCATAAACAAATTAACAGATCATCTTAAAACCATATATTAGAATTGTAAAACATGAAAAAAATTATTTTAAGCATCGCTATAGCGATGACAAGTCTAGCCGGTTTTGCTCAGGAAAAGAAATTTGAAAACCCAAACAGCGATAGCCGGGGTTATCTGGTCAAAGTTGGAGATAAAGCACCCGACGATTTTGAACTGATCCTACAGGATGGCAAAAAAACAACACTCAAAGCACTGAGGGGGAAGGTCGTTATTCTGCAGTTTACCGCTTCCTGGTGTACGGTATGCAGGGAGGAAATGCCTTACCTGGAGCGCGACATCTGGCAGGCCTACAAAGATAAAGGCGTGGTGCTCATCGGGGTTGACCGCGATGAACCCTTGGAAAAGGTGCGGAAATTTCACCAGGATATGAAAATCACTTATCCGCTGGCCCTTGATCCGGGAGCAGGGATCTTTCAGAAATTTGCAGACAAGAAAGCTGGCGTAACCAGAAACGTGGTGATTGACCGCGAGGGTAACATACAGTTCCTCACCCGTTTGTATGATAAGGAAGAATTTGGTAAACTCGTTTATGTCATCGATCAGTTGAGTAAAAATTAGGGATCTGAAGGCTTTCCGCTTCTTTTACCTACTTTTACACAAAAATAGAGTACTATGCCTTTTATATCCCTGGGTTTATCACCTGCTTTGTCAAAAGCACTGAAAGATCAGAATTTCACCATACCAACGCCCATTCAGGAATCCGCAATACCGGCCATATTAAATAAAAAAGATGTTTTAGGTATTGCCAAAACAGGTTCCGGAAAAACAGCCAGTTATGTTTTACCCCTGTTAATGAATGTGCAAAAAAGCTTTGGAGTGAAAAACCGCCATGTGGATGTATTGGTTTTAGTACCTACACGTGAACTTGCGGTACAGGTCAAAGACGTATTCCAAACTTTTAGCCAGGCACTGCCGGAGTCGATTAAAACACTGGCTGTGTATGGAGGGGTTTCTATTAACCCTCAAATGATGGCTTTGCAAGGTATAAATATCCTGGTTGCAACACCAGGACGATTATTGGAACTGGTAGACATGAACGCAGTGCACCTTTCCAGTATTGAAACCCTGGTGTTGGATGAGGCAGATAAGATCCTCAATCTGGGCTTTAAAGAAGAGGTAGACAAGATTTTGGCACTTCTGCCAAAAAAACGCCAAAATATACTCTTGTCTGCTACCCTGAACAAGGATATCCAGCATATCCATCAAATTCTATTGCATGAGCCTGTTGTGATTGAGGTAGAAGAGAAGGTGGATTCAATAGAACTGATCAACCAGGTTGCTTATATTGTTTCTGAGGACAAGAAGGGCCCCTTTTTGCGTCGGCTGATTGCTCATCATGAAATGAAACAGGTACTGGTTTTTGCTTCCTCGGTGCATCAGGTTGACGCTATTGTGAATAAGCTCCGTAAAAATAATTTAAACGCACAAGCCATTCACAGTAAAAAAAGTCAGGGCGCAAGAACGGAGGCCTTACAGCAGTTTAAATCAGGTAAACTGCGGATATTAGTAGCCACAGATCTGATGGCAAGGGGAATAGATATTGATGATCTTCCCTTTGTGATTAACTACGAATTGCCCCGGTCGCCAAAAGATTATGTTCACCGCATAGGCAGAACCGGTCGGGCAAATACCATGGGCGATGCCATTTCCCTGGTTAGCCAGAACGAGCTTCACCATTTTGAAGTGATCCAGAAAAAAATGGGTAAGCAGGTGAAACTAATAGACAGCGAAAATATCTGAGTACTCCACACTACAGGTAAGGCTTCCTAAATCGGTTTCCAATTTAACATCCTGTTTATATTCATTCTCTACTTTTGGGCATGTTGGAAACTGGTACCAGAAAGGAAGAACTCGTTGAGCGGCTCAAACAAGGAGATGAAGCTGCCTACGACTTGTTGTACGATCTGTACTGGAAAAAACTATATCTGCAGGCGCTCAGCCGGACAAAGAGTGAAGAAGCAGCCAAAGACATCATCCAGACCGTCTTTATCAATATCTGGGAACGTCGGGAAGCCCTGGTCATCCACACCACGATAGAACAATTCCTAATGGGTGCCGTAAAACTACAAGTCCTGAATTACTTCAGAACAGAGAAAGTTGAAGGAAAAGTGCTGGAACACAGCCTGCAGAAAATAAATGAATTTGTCTTTATAGACGAGCTCTCCGGTTACTATGAACTGGAGAAACTGATAGAAATAGAAGTCAAAGAACTACCGGAAAAGATGCGTAATGCCTATCTGTTAAGGCATGCGCATCACTCTATTGCCGAAATTGCCCAGCAGCTGAACCTGGCAGAACAAACCGTTTCCAATCATCTTTCAGAAGCCATGCGGCGAATCCGTAAAGGCCTCCGTGATAAAATTCCCCCTGCGCTTAATTAGTTAACAAAAGCTTAACAATTTGGAAAAGTAGATTTGGGCTTTAGCGGGTACTTATGATTAAAGAAGTACCAAATTGAAAGCAGATCAGTTTAAAAAATTATTAGAGCAATATGCTAATGGAACAGCCAGCGAGAAAGAAAAACAACTCGTAGAAGACTGGTATGCCTCTTATGATGATGAGCTGATGGAAGATTTTGCTGATCCTGAAACAGAAGGAAAAGTTAAAGAAGACATGAAGGCCGGGATTTTAGCTAAAAGATCACAACTGCCGGTAAAGAAACTGTTTTTCAGGAAATATTATAAATATGCAGCAATGCTTGCGCTGGCAGTACCTGCGGTCTTTGCAGGAAGGTCTTATTTCAAAAAAGCAAATACCTCCGGACAGGTGCAAAGTTTTACCATTGTTGAAACAAAAGCAGGAGAATATAAAAAGGTAAAACTGGAAGACGAATCGATCATACAAATAAACCCTTTAACCAGGTTAAGAATTCCGGACCATTTTGATCAGCAGCCTGAACGAATTGTTTATCTGGACGGTGGCGAAGCTTTTTTCGAGGTCAGCAAAGATCCTCAGCATCCCTTTATTGTGAAAGCACAGCAAATCAGGACCAGGGTATTGGGAACTAAGTTCGCCGTTTCTTTGTCTAAAGGCTGTCTCTTATACACATCTGACGCTGCCGACGAACGTTAGCCGGTGTAGATATC
>NZ_JAELTV010000221.1 GCF_016429005.1 Pedobacter sp. ASV19 | reverse complement strand
CCCCCCCCCCCCCCCCCCCCCCCCCCCCCCCCCCCCCCCCCCCCCCCCCCCCCCATTTTCAAGCAGAAGACGGCATACGCGATAGAGCTGCCTGTCTCGTGGGCTCGGAGATGTGTATAAGAGACAGCTTGGAAAGAGCGCTCTTTGAACTAAAGAGGCCCGTTTTTAAAAAAGTTATGTTTTTATTGGAGGGCTTTGGTGATGCCAGGGAAGTGGCGGTAGCAGGAACGTTTAATTCCTTCAGTCGAAAAAGTTTTCTCTTGAAAAAAGTTGATGATAAATGGATGGGGGAGGCAGAGGTTGAACCAGGTGATTTAAGCTATGTTTTTGTTGTAGATAATCGTATTATAAAGGATCCGAAAAATCCCAAAACGGTTACGACAAACGGAAATGAGAATTCTTATCTGTTTGTAAAATAACCAAATGGTATTTTATTAAATAAAGACAGGCCAAAAGGCACTGTCTTTATTGTCAAGATGAAGAGGATTGGACATGCCATCAAACTTCAAGAGGTATTTATAACTTCACAAATTCCACTCTTCTGTTCTCGGCCTTTCCCGATGCGGTTGTATTGCTGCCTATAGGTTCAGCAGCGCCCTTGCCATCGGTAATAATTTGTCCACCTTCAATTCCGAACATTTCGGTAAGGGTATTTTTCACCGCTTCAGCCCGTTTTTTAGAAAGAAGCAAATTAGCTTCGGCCCCACCATCACTATCGGTATGGCCAATAATCTTTAGCTTCATGCCGGTCGATTCTTTGATTGCTGTGGCAATTTCTTTTATCAGGCCGAATGATTCAGGTTTAATCTTATCGGAATTGCTATCGAATAAAATACCATTGGTCACAAAACGATCCTGGTCTAGCAGCTTAGCGCGCATATCTGGTATTCCAGCTGCAACCTTAAGGTTACTGATGTAAAATCCAGGTTTTCCTTCTGCTGTTTTGGCCCCACCGAACAGGAACTGGTTGAAATTGGCGGGTGCCGCCACAGCGGTCGGCAAATCCAGAACTTTAATGGCATTATACCACAACCTAAGGCGTTCTTTTTGGACAGATAATGCAATATGTACCACCGATCCGTAATTGCTCTGGAAACCATCTAAAAATACTTTGTCTGATTTCATTTTTTGCTTTGCATTTTCCCTGGAGTCTAATTGTATAACGGCTTTGTCGGAGCTAAAAGAGGTTTGGATGTACATGATATTTTTTAATGAATATTGGTAATCTTGCAGCCGCTTATTTTTCTCACCACGGTCAAAAACCTGGAAACTGAAGCCTGGCAGAACCCGTGTTGAATTTTCGGAAAGATTGAGAAAAAGGTCATATTCCATGGTGAAATTTTCAGGCAACTTTACCACTGGCGACAGGACAAGCCCAGAATTGAACTGCAGCCATTTACCGCTCTGCCCGTCAAGTGTTACGATCTCGCCCGAACCATTTGTAAACCATTTTAGCGGGAATTCCCCGATCACATCCTGCTCAAAGTTGTCATAAAGCAGGGTTTTTTCTCCCGGAATGAAGTCGTATCTGGAATAAGCCATCGCCATTTTAGAACCTTTAGAAGATTCTGCTCTCTTTTCCTCAGCAGCGGTTTCCTTTTTTGACTTTGCCGAAGGGGGTCCGTCAATAGCCTTTTCAGCTTTTTGTGTGCTTTTTTTGATCAACAGGTCGCTCCCTGCGCTGGCTGCTTTTTCGCCAAGTCGCTTTAGAAAGCCCTGGCTGTTTGCGGTAAAGGCTATAGCCTGAATGGCAAACATCATGTACAAAATTCGTTTAAACATTTTCTATCAAATTAATTAAAAAGGTGAAATGAGTACATTTTTGAATGAGCTGCCATTTAAATATCCATAAACCCATGTATGGTAGATAAAGGACGCTATTGAAGCGTCGATCACATAATTTGGTCGTTTGTCTGCCAAAACATGTTGTTTGTCGTTAAATACTCCTTTTACAAGCATATTTGACTGGTAAAAAAAGATCTATTGATATCTTTATACGTACATGACCATGCGATTAAAAATAAACGTTAGCCTTTTTCTGCTGTTCACGATCTTCCAGTTAGATAATTCGAATGCGCAAGAACTTACCATTCTTAAAAAATTAGAACAGCGTGCGGATTATTTTCAGGAGCATGAGCAAAACGATTCTGCTATTGTATATCTAAGAAAAGCAAGCCATATCGCCGAAGAAAAGAAAATGTTCAGCGAGGCGATTGATTTCCTGAATAAAGCTGCGATTCTTCTGCATCAGGAGCAGAAATTTACAGCCGCATTGAACCTAAGTGAGCAACAATACAGATTGAGCCGGAAATTGGGTAACAAAAAACTGATTGCCAATTCTTTAAATAACATGGGGGTTCAATATCGTGGGATGGGTAACTTACAGCAATCTGCCACCGTATTAATTTCCGGTCTGAAGTTTGCAGATCAGCAAGAGGATCCTACACCGAAGAGAAAAATTTACAATAACCTGGCTTCTGTTTTTATTGATCTTAAAGATAAAAAGAACAGCCTTTTTTATGCAACTAAAAGCTTTGAACTTGCCCGTGTCCTTAATGACAGTCTGCAGATCGCCAAAAGTCTGTCCAACCTGGCGATAAGCGAAGAGCTTTGCGGACAGCTTGCTGATGCAGAACATCATTTAAAAATGCAGGCAGATATCAGCTTAAAGAATGGCTGGAACGATATTTTAAGTGATAGTTATAATAACCTTGCAGAGATCTATGTGAAACAGAAAAAGTTCCAAGAGGCCTTGAAATTATACAGCGCTGCGCTGGAATTAAATAAAAACGATACGGAAAGCGAAGATCTGGCATTTTTATATCTGGGTATGGCCAACTGCTACCAAAATCTGAAAGAATACAAAAAGGCGGCATCCTATTTTGATATTTCGATCCGTAATGCTGAAAGGCAGATGAAAAGAAATGACCTTAAAGAGGTTTATTTTTTGGGGGCGGAAATAAAAGAGTCTGCCGGTGATATCCAGACAGCGCTGCATTATAGGAAAAGGTTTCAGAAACTTAACGATTCATTGACTAACCTCGAAACTCAAAAATATATTCATGATCTTGATCAAAAGTATCAGGCTACGGTGCGGGAAAGACAACTTGCCCAACAGACTCTTGAGATTAACCAGCAGAAATTTCTGATTACTTTAGCGCTTATCGTTATCCTTATACTAACGGCCAGCGCAATCATTATCTATCTGGTCAACAAATCCAAAAATCAGGCGATGAAATTGGTGCTGTTACAAGCCCAGATCCACCCACATTTTCTTTTCAATACCCTTAACAATCTGTATGCATTAAGCCTTAATAAATCGGATGATGCTCCGGGCGTGGTATTGGAATTGGCACAGATCCTTCGCCACATTCTCTATGAATGCAATGAGGGTAAAATAAGTCTGGTAAGGGAACTGGAGGTTATTGAAAAATACATCTATCTGGAACGTATCCGCTATGAAAACAGGTTGGAAATTAATTTTCATCTAGAGGGCGAGACTGGAGAATATCAAATTGAGCCACTATTTTTACTGCCATTGGTTGAAAATGCTTTTAAGCATGGGATCAGCCGAATGGAGGAGGGCTGGATCATGATCAATGTGGAGGTAAAGCAGGGTTTGTTTATATTTAAAATTGCCAATAGCAGACCCCTGGAAGAATATCATCAGCCCCTGGAGAAACGTAAATATGGAAACATTGGATTGGATAACATCAAAAAAAGATTGAAGATACTCTATCCTAAGAAACATGAACTTAAAATCCTCTCTGAACCCGAAGATTTTATTGTCATCCTGAAAATTCATTTGAATTAAGAATTAGGACTTGATAACGACTGACAAGGCAGTTGGTCGATGAATATCAGCACTCTGTCTACACCTGTTATTGTTGAGGTTTAGTTAAATATATTTGTATATGATTTTAAAAAGGTTCCGGCAATTTCCAGGCAAAATATTGATGCATGTGCTATTCTGGCTTATCATTATATGTTTTCTAATCTTTCTTTTTCCGAATGGTGAACCTGGTTATCGGATGGCTTTGAGTGTCGGATTAATTTCAGTAGCCTGTTTGGGCCTGGCGATTAGATTTATCTGGAAGTGGCATAAGAGAAAACAGTTTACTTTGCAAGCTCAACTTAATTTTTTAAAGGCACAGGTGCACCCGCATTTTCTCTTTAACACACTTAATAATTTATATGCATTGACGCTTGATCAGTCTCCAAAATCATCGCAGGCCGTGCTGGGCTTATCTGAAATTTTGCGTTATATGCTTTACGAATGTAATGCTGATCGGGTTTTATTGAAACGTGATATCGAAATTCTAAAGAGTTACATTTCATTGGAAAAGTTGCGATATGATGAAAATCTTGATCTAAATCTAACCATTTCTGGTGAGATCAGCGACCAGAAGATCACGCCTTTATTGATCCTGCCGTTAGTTGAAAATGCGTTTAAACACGGCGCGAGCGAGATGACGGAAGGGGCCTGGATCAGTATTGTTTTGGAGATCGATGGGCCGCATTTAAAAGTTAAAGTTTCCAATAGTTGTCCAGTTCAACATCCAGGAAACGGAGCGATTCACTTCAATAAAATTGGCATGAGTAGCTTAAGAAATAAACTGGAACTTCTTTATCCCGGAAGCCATAACCTGAGCATCTATCCTGAAGAAGATATGTACTTGACTATTATGGAGATTCACAATATAAACTAATTATAGATGAAAATTAAAACCTTAATTGTTGATGATGAGCCACATGCCATCGATGTAATTGAAAAATACATCAGCAACTTTTCTGAAATTGATCTAATCGCTAAGTGTAATAATGCTGTTCAGGCCTTTCAGATTCTTCAGAAAAACAATATTGATCTCATTTTTCTCGATGTAAAAATGCCTGGATTGCTCGGTACAGACCTGGTCAGAACATTAAAACATCCACCAAAAATAATTTTTACAACTGCTTATCAGGATTATGCCATTGAAGGTTTCGATTTAAACGCAGTGGATTATTTATTGAAGCCTATTCCCTTTGATCGTTTCTTAAAGGCAATGGATAAAGTTTTTGATATTTATAAGTACAATTCTCAAAGAATAAGCATATCACCACAAAATATTGAACAAAGAGGGGATAATTTTCTGTACTTGCGTGTGGATCGTAAAATGGTGAAGATCAATGTAAATGATATCTATTGGCTGGAAAGCCAAAAAGATTATATTAAAGTTGTTCTTGCAGATAAAACGCTGATCAGCAAGCAAAAGATCAGCGTACTGGAAGAACTTTTACCTGAAGATAAATTCATTCGTATTCACCGGTCCTTTATTGTTTGCATAGACAAAGTTGAAAGCTATCATTCGTATGCAATAGAAATATTGGGAAAAGAACTGCCCATAGGCAGGAATTATAAAGAGGATTGCAGAAAACGGCTTCGTTAAGCAAACTATTTTTTGGAGTTTATATGTGTAAAATTGACGTCTGTCGTACATTTAACGCCCTTTGTCTGCATATCATAGATTTTTTTTAGTGCCTCTGTAGATTAGCTAAAAATACACATATATGATGAATAAAATGACGAGCATGATGCTCCTTCTGTTGACATTGAACAGTTGTAAAAAGGACTCAAGTACGATAAATCATGACGACAAAGGCTCTGTTCCTGGCGGTGGAGATAGCTCATTGCCTTTAACGAATGTCTATTTACTAGCCTATCAGGGGTTCCCAATCTCAAATTTAGACAACATGATGTATAGAGATAAAAATCCTGCCGGGCAGTTTCGTTCCTACGATACCAAAAACATTTATGGTATTGGCATTCATAACACTGTAGATGGCAATACCAGTGAGGGATTCAATTTTTATGGAATAGCATATTTATCTAACAACAGGACACGGGTCGTCTATCTTAAAAAGGATACAAAAGAACTGCTAGCCGACAAATTAAACCTGAATCTTGGCCCAAACTATGATGAATATATTCTGGCTAAAGAAATTTTTAATGGGGATTTATACCTATCGGTAAAAGCCTGGGATTTCAATGCTGAACGGGTAAGAAATTATTGCTATAAAATTGCCAAAAATGGTATAATGAGTGTATCCCCACTTACAGAAGGAGAATACTACGGTTTGGAATTTATGAGCATCCTGCCTTCAGGTGTCATTACTGCAACAGGAGGCAGCCACTCCAGTGATGGTCGTTTTAGAATTTATAGAGGGCAAACTGAACTTGCTGCAATTGATATCACAACGGAAGACTTTAAAGACATATACGTTCAGGCATTTAGGATGATCAACAACAATGAGGCTGAAATGATCATTCGAGGTTATCATTCAGCTAGTCAGCCAGCCCGCATGTATTATGCAACGTATAATCTTGCAACCAAAACACTCAATAAATATAAATCTGATTTATATTATGATGAAGCTATTTTCAGAATGCAAGATTGGACTTATGAAAATGGCAAATTCTATATTGCAGTAGCTGAATCACCGCGCAACGCCTGTTGGTCTTTAACAGTTGAGTTGGATAAGACTGCAAAAAGAGTTAAAGTAATCAAAAATCAACTCAATATTCAACCTGTTGCTCCAAGTGCCCAGGTTAGGGGAATCTTTGTTAGAGACGGAAACATCTTTATCACGGGAGATCAGGGCGGGAAAAATAGCTATTGGCAAAATGGTGAATGGATAGAGCCCACCTTCCAGGGGGAACGCAATGATTTCATTACAGACATTTTGTATTTACCCTAAGTCATCTGACTTTTTTTAATCCAATAAATACCAACAAGTAACCCATTATGAAAACTTTAAAAACCTTAGGAATAATCATCTCAACTATTATTATATTGGCCATCACCTCTGGCTTATATGTGAATTTTGCAAAGCCTGATGTGGGCAAAGCACCAGATCTGAAAGTCAAGGTCACCAATGAAAGGATCCAACGCGGAAAATACCTGGCCAATCATGTTACAGTTTGTATGGACTGTCATAGTCAACGTGACTGGAGTACATTTAGTGGTCCTGTTGTTCACGGAACCGAAGGTGCTGGTGGAGAAGTTTTTGATAAAAAAGCGGGCTTTCCAGGAAGCATTTATTCTACCAACTTAACGCCTCATAGTTTATCTTCTTGGACAGACGGCGAGATCTACCGGGCGATAACAGCTGGTGTGGGAAAAGATGGACATGCGCTTTTTCCGGTAATGGGCTATCAGCGCTTTGGGAAGATGAGCAAGGAGGATATCATTAGTATTATTGCCTATATCCGTACCCTCCAGCCTAATAAAAATGATGTTCCTTCACCACAGCTTGATTTCCCGGTTAGCTTGCTCAATAAGCTTTCGCCGCGATTAGCGGAACACCGAATCAAACCCTCCGAAACGGACAGTATTCAATATGGTGGGTATTTGGTCAATGCAGCTGGTTGCGTAGACTGCCACAGCAAGCAAGACAAGGGACAGATAGTTAAGGGAACCGAATTTGGTGGCGGAATGGAGTTTAAGCAGCCTGCAGGCATTATTCGTGCTCCTAATATAACGATGGATAACGCTACAGGAATTGGACGCTGGACGCGTGAATTGTTTGTTAAGAAATTCAAATTATACGCAGACACTGGTTACAAGCCCCAGAGACTTGCCAAAAATGACTTAAATACACCTATGCCCTGGATGATGTATGCCAACATGAGTGAAAGCGATATCAAATCCATCTATGCCTATTTAAAAAGTATTGAACCAAAAGACAATAAAGTTGAAGTGAGAAGCTATGCGAAATAAGAATCCAGGTTCAGAACTTCTTGATTCTCTATGGTATCAAAAACCTTAACTATCGTCTTAAAAAAAATCCCTGTCATTTAAACAGGGATTTTTTTTAAGATCTGTATAAATGGTGACAGATGCACTATTTATTGGGTAGTTTTTTCAGCTGTGACCAAACGAAATCACTAATCTTACCTTCATTACCTATGTCATGAATAGCCCCCTGAACAGAAGCTCCTAGTAGCTTATCCTTGTAAAGATCTTTGGTTTCGATAAACTTAAAAAGTTCCAGAGCAGGTTCTACATTGGTTATAGGACCAATATCCCAGTTTGATCCATGATTGGAGGGGTCCCGTTCTCCATTGATGCATTGTAAATTGAACTGGTGGTAGTCAACCGTATTCGGTGGGATTTCATAGCTCACTCTTTCTGCCAGTATGCCATTCTGGACTGATTTCATTCGAGATATAAAAATAAGCCCTCTGGGAATGACGATACTCACTTGAAAATGTCTAAACTAGGTGAAAAATCTGGGGTAATTGGGGCTTGTTTGCTGGTTAGGAATCGCTTATTATCACTTAATTAATGGACTTCGCTTTTCTAACTCTGTAATGG